>CAYRNH010000178.1:0-2189 GCA_964425515.1 uncultured Thiotrichaceae bacterium
CACACGGTGGCAGCAGATGAATATATTTAGATTAAGCCGAAGCCTTATGCGAATTGATCACACGTCGCTGTTTCACCGCAGCAGCAAGTTCACGTAACAAGCTTTCCGTCGTCTCCCAGGCAATACAGGCGTCGGTGACGCTCTGACCATAGGTCAATGGCTGACCTGAAATAACATCCTGACGACCTTCGACCAGATGACTTTCGATCATCACGCCGATAATGCGGTTTTCACCTTTTTCGACCTGACCGGCAACGTCGTGACAGACATCCACCTGACGGCGATAGTCCTTGCTGCTGTTAGCATGCGAACAATCCACCATCAGCTGAGCTGACAGACCATTTTGCTTCAGCTGTTCAGCCGCGTATTTGACGCTGGCAGAATCATAATTCGGCTGGCTGCCACCGCCACGCAAAATAATATGACAATCATCATTACCCACGGTTGAAAAAATCGCGGAATGCCCCTGCTTGGTGAGCGACATAAAAACGTGCGGGCGCGACGCGGCATGCACCGCATCAATCGCGATTTTGAAACCACCGTCGGTGCTGTTTTTAAAACCAATCGGACAGGACAGGCCCGAAGCCAGTTCGCGATGGCCCTGGCTTTCGGTGGTGCGCGCACCGATTGCGCCCCAGCTCACCAGGTCTGCGATATATTGTGGGCTGATCAGATCGAGAAACTCGGTGCCTGCGGGCACGCCCATTTTGGCCAGATCGAGCAACAGGCTGCGTGCCAGGCGCAGGCCCTTGTTGATCTGAAAACTTTCATCCATATCGGGGTCATTGATCAGGCCTTTCCAGCCCACCGTGGTGCGCGGCTTTTCAAAATACACGCGCATCACGATGCACAGCTCTGGCGAGAGCTCGTCGATCAGTGGTTTGAGCTTTTTGGCGTACTCGCGTGCTGCTTCAGGATCATGAATCGAACAAGGCCCCACTACCACGACCAGACGATCGTCCTCACCACGTAAAATTTCATGGATGGCGTGGCGGGTACGATAGACGATTTCCGAGGCCTGCTCGTCCATCGGAAAATCAGCGTGCAGCTCACCAGGCGGGACCACCTCTTGAATCCCACTAATACGCACATCGTCTGTTTTGAACTTCATGTTTATGCTCGTGCCCGAAAACGGCGGCCAATGATAAACGCGGTATTATATAGAATTTACTCAGCCGTCTCTAACTGTCTGAGCACATCGGCCAACTGGTCAAAATCGGTCACCACAGCATCGGGCTCACAGGCGTCATGATCCCAGCCTTGCTGCTCGCGATTGACCCAGACCGTGCGCATACCGTGCTGGCTGGCACCGGCAATATCGCGTTCAGGATCATCGCCGATCACCACAATTTCAGCAGGAGGGAGTCCGGCGCGGCTCTGTATTGCGGCAAAAAAATCGCTGTGCGGCTTGGCCTTGCCCACCGCGGCCGCGCTGATAGCAAACTCGAACCAGTGCGCAACACGGGTAAGATGGATATCGGCATTACCGTTGGTGACTGCGGCCAGCCGATAGCGCTGGCTGAGCGCATCCAGTGCTGGCGCGACATCGGCGAACAGGCGGATCTGCTGGCGCGCCTGGTAATACAGTTCAAATCCGGGTTCGACCCAGTCGTGCGGCAGGCCAAATTCGTCGGCCAGCGCATGCATTGAGGCCAGCCTCATCTTGCTCAGATCGTGCCCCAGCTCCGGGTGCGCTTTCCAGAAAGCAATGCGCTTTTCGCGCAGGCTGTCGCTATCGTGTTCCGCAGTAATCTCTGGCGCGACCTGCTGCATCCACTGATAGAGTTTGCGTTCAGCAGCAGAAATGGTGGCGGCACACGGCCACAGGGTATCGTCGAGGTCAAAACACAGTAACTTTAACGGACCGATCATTATCAGCGCAGCAAACGAACGATATAACTTCTGCTGTCAGGATGGGCATTGTTCCAGATCTCAAGCGCACGGCTGGCACTTTTGTAGCTGGCAAAATAGCCGAAACGCACCCGATAGCGAGCTTCCTCTTTCTGGTTCTGGTAGGCCTGATAATAGCCGCTCAGGTGCTGCTTGATCAGACTGTCCACCTGTTTCGAAGCATTGTTCTGGCTGCCGTAAATACCGATCTGGATACTGTATCGCGCATCATCACGGCTGGCATCATCAACAATCTGACCGGCCGAATCTTCTGTTGTTGCTGCTGGCTTCGGCTCAGG
>CAYRNH010000178.1:2289-5536 GCA_964425515.1 uncultured Thiotrichaceae bacterium
CTGGTAGCAGTAGCTTTCACCTGCACAGACGGCTTATGCACTGTAAGTTTCGGCTTTGCTGTAGAGGGTTTAGCATCGGGAACATCAACATCGATATTAACCCCGGGCGAGACCACCGCAGGTTTCACCGCCTCGCTCCTGGCAGGTTCTGGCGCGGCAGCGGGTAACGGCAGTTCGGTACGTTCTTCCGTTTGCGTCCGGTTAGCATCGGCATGACGAATGCCTGCAATATAACCGCTGTAAAAGATCATCACCAGAGCGCCAAGAATTGCGATAATGATGATTAACAGGCGTCGTTGATCGATTAAAACTGGGGACATAGCCATAGTCGTGTCTAAATACTGGCGCAATCATACCGCTTTCTACCCATAGAACAAGCCAAACCGTGTTGACTTGAACAAAGGAATCTCACTATGCAGGCACACATTAAAAAGGCGGAAAAGCATTTACGAAATGCCGATCCGGTCATGGCCCAGCTGATTTCTACACACGGACCTTGCACCCTGTTTTCGGGAGATGCGCTGGTCCATAAATCGAAATTTCACGCCCTGGCCTGGGCAATCATTAACCAGCAACTATCGGTTGCCTCGGCGCGCAGCATCGAAAACAAACTGCTGCAACTGCACAGCCAAACGGAGTTTTCAGTTACAACCATTTCAAAACTAACAGACGAACAACTTGCGGCCTGCGGTCTTTCGCGACAGAAAATTCGTTATCTACGAACGCTTTGCAGCGCAATTCAAAATCGAGAACTCGACCTGCGGGCGCTGTCACAGGCCAGAGATAGTGATGTAGCAAAAACGCTCAGCGCTCTGCCTGGTATCGGTCCCTGGACAATAGACATGTTTATGATGTTTTCACTCGGGCGCCTCGATATCCTGCCGCTGGGCGACCTGGCGCTACGCAAATCGTTCAATCGACACTACAGCATCGCCAGCCCCGATCATCACGAAGAATATCAGCAGCTTGCACAAATCTGGTGCCCCTATCGCACGGTGGCGAGCTGGTATCTCTGGGCCAGCGTAGATTAGTTTCCCCAGTCATCTAATTGTTCTTGCCAGCAGCTTATTTTCTGCTATCTTTCACTCATGTACAGGATTGTCCTAATTTTACTCATCAGCACATGCAGCGGATGCAGCCTCTGGCAAGGCATCACTGCACGCGAAACCGTTAAGCCCTGGGAACGTGGTATTCTTGCACAGGAGTCTATGCAATTCCCCCCGGATACAATGCAGAGCGCTCTGGATGACCACATCTATTTCAGTAAGGAAGCATCCACGGGCGGCGATAGCGTCGGCGGCGGCGGCTGCGGATGTAACTGATACATCTGCATTTCAATAAATGAAAAACATTCGCAACAAACTTTCTCTCGCCACCTGCGGCCTGCTTTCGCAACATGTCGCCAGCGCCGCTGAAATCGACAATGCCTGGATAGTTGATTCTTCCGTGGCACATTACAGCGAAAAAGACCGTGTAGCCGTCAACGAATTTATAGCAAACGTAAAAGGTGTCGTTTCTGACACCGACACGGTCAATCTGAAAGCAATCCTTGACACCATGTCCGGAGCGACACCATCGGGTAGTGTCAAAAAATCAAACCTGACCTACACCGGTGCTTCCGGCGGTAGCGTATCGAGCGGTACATCACAGACAGCTTCGCTTTCCAGGTTTGATGACGTGCGCGCCGCGATGACGCTCGGCTGGAACCACGACTTTAATCGTTTAAACAGCATTAACTATAACGGTACTGTTTCTATCGAACATGACTATCAGTCTTTCGGTGGTGGCGCCACCTACAAAAGATCGACCGCAGACCGTAGGATGGAATTCAGTCTTGGTGTCGCAGGCGCAACTGACCGGATATTCATCGTTGGCACCCAGTCGACACCTGTGCCAATGAGCGAAGTCAGTAAAGGCCAGACCTATGGTGAAGGTTCCAAAAACACAGTCGACATGATCGCAGGAGTCAATTTTGTAATCAACAGGCGGACCATCACCCAGATCAATATTGCGGGTTCAAACATCAAAGGCTACCTGAACGATCCCTACAAGATTTTCAGCATCGTCGATAGCAATGGCATCGAATACAATCAATACTACGAGTCACGACCGAACAGCCGGATACGAAAAAGTATCACCTTCAAGCTGAACCATCAGTTGTATCCCAGCAATAACATCCTCAGCCTGTCCTATCGCTATTACAAGGATGACTGGCAAGTAAAATCACACACACTGGACATGCTGTATAACATCCACCTGAGCGATAAAACACACCTGATTCCCCACCTCAGACTTTATACACAGTCGCACGCTTATTTTTATGGCAACGAATTCACGCGACCACCAACCGACCCAATCCCTATCAGCCAGGAGCTACCGCAATACTTCAGCGCCGACTCTCGTCTCGACGACATGAACAGCATTACGGGTGGTATGACCCTGAGCCAGTACATTGGAGACGCAGGCCACCTGCGCACCCGCCTGGAATATATACATCAAAGCTTCAAACACGCCGAGTATGATGTAAACAGTGCCTGGGTGTTTCAGATGAGTTATCAGAAAAAATTCTAGGGCGTGTACTCTCTTTTCTCACCGGGAAACCGAGCACTTAAATCATTTCTGCTTTTACCAGATCGCTTCGTCAGAACAGCGTTGGTTCACCCTTCAGTGTCTCGTCAATCACAGGATCGCCATTGGGATTAGATGTCGGATCTGCAGTGAGCACTTCTGGCTTGGTCGCACCAAAATAGCTGTATATCGTCGAAGCCACTGACATGGGCTCGAATTGATAACTACTAGCAGTTGGCCTTGTCACCTGGTTATTGGTTCCAGTAGTCCCAACCCTTTCGGTAGTACCCACTACTTTGCCTAGTGCAGGATAAGTACCTGCCGGTCGCACTGCAGCGCCACCAAAGGTATACAGGTTCTGGTTGTTGCCGTGATCCCATCCACTGGAGCCATTGAGATTCACCTGGCGACCGAAATCACCAAATACATTGATCACAATATTGTCATTCGTGGTTCTTGTTGCGCCACTCAGGGTCGTACCATTGAAGTATTTAATATGCAGCATTGCAGCCTGCAGAGTTTGCATCAGATCAGCCATACGCGGTACGTAGTTCCCCGGCATATCGACGTGGTCATCCCAGCCGCCTAAACCGCCACCCACCGTGATATAAAGCGATGACGGGTTCTTCAGCGCCAGTGTCACCGCCGCACGAATTCTGTCGGTAAACTGGTTGCTCGG
>CAYRNH010000179.1:0-5509 GCA_964425515.1 uncultured Thiotrichaceae bacterium
GATGAGTAACCAGATCAAAAACGCAGTTGAAATTGCGCATTTTCACGGCGGCCTCAAACTCGAAGGTCACAAACAACTGTCGACGCGTTCAGCCATCGCAACATTGCCCGCACAGGCACGGTATACCATTCCGCTATTGCAGCACATTGGCAAATCGGGTGAGGTCATGGTGCAGATCGGTGAGCATGTACTCAAGGGACAGATGCTGGCACAGCCAAAGCACATGATGAGCGCACCGATCCATGCACCCGTGTCTGGCACCGTGATCGACATTGGTGACTATCCGGTACCACACCCCTCCGGTTTGAGTGCCGCCTGCATTGTCATCGAAAATGATTTCAAGGACGAATGGGTTGCACGCACAGCTATTGGTGACGAAGCCTATCAAATGACACCTTCATCACTGCGTCGCATTATTCGTGATGCCGGGATTGTCGGACTCGGTGGTGCTGGTTTTCCGACCGCGGTCAAACAAACCGAAATTGATATCAACACCCTGATCATCAACGGTGTCGAATGCGAACCCTATATCACCTGCGACGATATGCTGATGCGCGAACGCGCGCGTGAAATTGTCGCTGGCGCCGAGATCATCGGCCACATCATCAAAGCACGTGAAGTGATCATCGCGATCGAAGATAACAAACCCGAAGCCATCGCGGCGATGCAGAACGCAATTGCCGATGACATTACCGGTTATTTTCGTGTTCAGGTCGTACCCACAATCTATCCCAGCGGTGGCGAAAAACAGCTGATCAAGGTTTTGTTGAACAAGGAAGTGCCGACCAACGGCCTGCCAAATGATATCGGCGTGCTTTGTCAAAACGTCGGCACCGCTTATGCGATTTACCGCGCTATTTATCTCGGTGAACCATTGTTGTCTCGCGTGGTGACACTTACCGGCCATGGTATACAACGACCGCAAAATCTTGATGTAGCCATCGGCAGTTCGGTAGCGGCCTGTATTGATTTTTGTGGTGGTTACAAAGATCAGCACGGTGAAATTATAATGGGCGGCCCAATGATGGGCTTCGCACTGCAAAGCACGCAGTTACCGATTACCAAACTCACTAACTGCCTGCTCACCAGCGGTGAAACAGACACGACCTTATTGCCAAAAACATCCTCGCACTTACCCTGTATTCGTTGCGGACGTTGCGTCGATGTCTGTCCCGCCAATTTACTGCCGCAACAACTGTACTGGTATGCTGGCGCACGAAACTTTGAACGTATTGTCGAGTATCATTTGTTTGACTGCATCGAATGCGGCTGTTGTGCCTATGTGTGCCCAAGCCAGATTCCATTAGTGCAATATTATCGTTTCGCAAAATCAGAAATATGGGAACAGGAACGCCAGCGCAAACAGGCCGATATCGCACGTCAGCGCCATGAAGCACATCTGGCGCGGCAAGAAAAACAAAAACGCGAACGCGAAGAAAAACTGCGTAAAAAACGTGATGCCCTGAAAGCTCGGCCAGCCACCAGCACCGCGGCCGATGACAGTAAGGCAAACGCCATCGCGGCCGCACTGGCGCGTGTCGAGGCAAAGAAAAAACAACAGGGACTGACACCGAAAAACACTGACAATCTCAGCGCCGAACAGCAACGACTGATCGAAGCCGTAGAACAACGCCGCCAGCAAAGCAGCGGACAGGACACCTGATGTTGAGGATATACAAACATGCTGTTTGGTAAACCCAGTTCACCTTTCATGCGCGATAACAGCAGCGTACAAAGTATCATGCTTAAAGTGCTCTACGCGCTGGTGCCAGGAGCACTCGCAGCGATATGGTTTTTCGGCTGGGGTGTGCTAATCAATCTGGTGCTGGCCTCGACCACCTGCCTCGCTGCCGAAGCCTGGGTGTTGTGGATGCGCAAACGCAATATCAAAGCCACCTTGTACGACGGTAGCGCCCTGGTCACCGCCTGCCTGCTGGCACTGGCACTACCGCCGCTGGCACCATGGTGGCTCACGGTGATTGCATCACTGTTCGCTATTGTGCTGGCCAAGCATCTGTATGGCGGTCTTGGCTTCAACCCATTTAATCCGGCGATGGTGGGTTACATCGTGGTGATGATTTCATTTCCACGTGAAATGACCTACTGGACCGCACCCCAGGCAATTGCGCATGGCTGGCCGAATTTTCACGACACCCTGCAGATGATTTTTAACGGCACACCACCTGATGGCCAGACGATCGATACTGTTACCATGGCGACGCCAATGGATACATTAAAAACCCAGCTCGGCCTGGAAAAGGGCGTTCAAACAACGCGCCATAGCAAGCAGTACGGCCCGCTGTTTGGTGCTATCAGTGGCATTGGCTGGGAATGGATCAACGGCCTGTTCCTGCTCGGTGGCCTCTGGCTGGCAAAACAAAAAGTCGTTGACTGGCGCATCCCCACCTCGTTTTTGATCACACTGATTGTAATTGCAAACTTTTTTGCGCTATACGATTACTCCAGTTACAGCTCAGCGCTGTTTCATGTGTTTAGTGGTGGCACCATGCTGGCTGCTTTTTTCATCGCCACCGATCCGGTCACTGCATCGACCACGCCCCGAGGCCGCTGGATTTACGGTGCTGGTATTGCGGTACTGATGTATGTGATTCGCAACTGGGGTGGGTATCCAGACGGTATTGCGTTTGCTGTGGTACTAATGAACATCGCAGCACCGCTGATTGATTATTACACTCAGCCACACACTTTTGGTAAAGCACCGTAATGAACAAGCAACGCCGTATTATCACCACCGCTGTTCTACTTATGCTGTTTGCCGCTGCTGGTGCCGGCCTGGTTGGACTCACTCACGATAACACTGCCGACATTATTCAACACAACCAGCAACTTGCACTGCTGCGCAAACTCAACACGCTGGTGCCATCCGATAAATACGATAATGATCTATTGAAAGATACGCTGCAGATCCCAGCCGACAAACTACTCGGCACCACCAGCCCTTCTGTTGTTTATCGCGCGCGCAAACAGAATAAGCCTGTTGCCGCAGTTCTGGCGCCGATTGCGCCCAATGGCTATGCCGGGGCAATCAATCTGCTGGTGGGGATTTACGCCGATGGCACGCTCGCCGGGGTACGCGTGGTCAGCGAACACGAAACCCCCGGCCTGGGCGATGCGATAGAAGCCGACCGCTCCGACTGGATCACCAAATTCGCAGGCCGATCCCTGAGCAATATGACAGCCAAACAATGGAAGGTGAAACGTGATGGCGGTGATATCGACCAGTTCACCGGCGCCACCATATCCCCACGCGCAGTGGTGACAGCGGTGCACAACGCTCTGTTATACTTTAGAAAGCATCGCGACACACTGTTCGCGAACAGCGAACCTACTGCAAAAAACCAGACGGGTAAATCCTGACCATGGCAGCCGAACAGATCAAAATTGTCAAAGACGGGCTCTGGAGCAACAATGTGGCTCTGGTGCAGGTCATCGGTCTGTGTCCACTGCTCGCTGTCACCGGCAGCTTTGTTAATGGCCTCGGACTCGGACTCGCCACCATGCTAACACTGGTGTTATCAAACACCTGCGTCTCCATGATTCGCCACTGGACTCGCCCCGAAGTACGCATTCCGATTTTTGTGCTAATCATCGCTTCCATAGTGACGGCTATCCAGCTCGCGATGAACGCCTGGTTTCATCAACTCTACGTCATACTGGGTATTTTTATCCCGTTGATTGTCACCAACTGCTCAATTATCGCCCGCGCTGAAGCCTTTGCATCACGCAACACCGTGCTCAATTCTGCGCTCGATGGTTTTATGATGGGTATGGGATTTCTGCTGGTGTTGATTACCCTCGGCAGCCTGCGCGAAATCATCGGCCAGGGCACGCTGTTCGCCAACATACATTTGATGTTCGGTGAAAGTGCGCGTGTACTTGAAATACACTTTGATAAAAATTACCCAGGCTTCCTGCTCGCTATCCTGCCGCCGGGCGCCTTCATCGGCCTGGGTCTACTGATTGCAATCAAAAACAGTATCGAACGCCGCAGTCGTCAGGCAAAAGCTGTTCGCATCATCGGCCCACAACCTGTGAATGCCTGATTCTGATTCTAATTCTAAATCCTGATAATCCAGCTGCCTGAATGAATCCACAAAAGCGCTACGAGATATTCACTCGGCTCAAAGATAACAACCCGGAACCCACAACCGAACTCAACTACAGCAACCCGTTTGAATTACTAATCGCAGTAATACTTTCCGCGCAGGCCACCGACAAAAGCGTCAACAAAGCTACCGGTCCGCTATTCGCCAAAGCGAATACGCCTGATGCAATTTACAAACTGGGTGAAAACGGCTTAAAAAAATATATCAAGACCATTGGCCTGTATAACAGCAAGGCCGCGAACATTATCAAAACCTGCAAAATACTTCGCGATGAGTACCACAGCGAAGTGCCACAGGAGCAGGCGCAGCTTGAAGCCCTGCCGGGGGTCGGACGTAAAACCGCAAACGTGGTGCGTAACACCGCTTTTGGTCATGCCACCATCGCGGTCGACACCCACATCTTTCGGGTCAGCAATCGCACAAAAATCGCGCCCGGTAAAAACGTGCTGGAAGTCGAAAAAAAATTAAATAAGTTTGTTCCGGATGAATTCAAAAAAGACGCGCACCACTGGCTGATCCTGCTCGGGCGCTACACCTGCATCGCGCGCAAACCCCGATGTGGCTCGTGCCTGATCGAAGACCTGTGTGAATTTAAAGATAAAGTGACTGAATGATAAACCTTAGTCCGCTAATAAACGCAAATGCACGCAAAATAAAATCATTTTGACAGAGGGTACATGAGAGATATGTCACTACAGTTCATGCTCACTTAATATAGTGCTTAATTGGTAATTACCTAAGTCCACCTTAGAGACCCTATGACACAACAAAATTTTGATAAAGCCATCGAACTCATTGATGCAGCCAACAGCGAAGATCCAAATCGGGAAAACAGTGATGGTAAAGACTGGCCGAAAGAGCTGCTTTACTCACATCGCATGTCAGACATGCTGCAAAGATATGCCCCGGATGCCGATGACGCTATGAAACTGGCGATCCGTAGCCAGCACATCCAGCGCTGGAAATCTTCTCGCAGCGATTACCCGATGGACCGCAAAGGCTATCACCAGTGGCGTAGCGAGCTGTACATCTTTCATGCCGATACTGTCGGCGCCCTGCTGGAAAAAGCAGGCTATGAGGCTGAGTTTATCACCCGCGTTAAATTGGCGGTAAGCAAAAAATCACTCAAGACCAGTCCTGACTCCCAGTTACTGGAAGACGTTACAGCTCTGGTGTTTATCGAGCATTACATGCTGGGCTTCGCAGAAAAACATCCCGAGTACGACGAAGAAAAATGGCTGACTATCATTCGTCGAACCTGGAACAAAATGTCAGAACCAGCACACCAGTTCGCACTCGACGGCAAGATCACGCTGCCCGAACCGCTGATTCCACTGATTCAGAAAGCGATAGCGAGTAATTGAAAGGATAATAAAAAGTAG
>CAYRNH010000180.1:0-5504 GCA_964425515.1 uncultured Thiotrichaceae bacterium
ACAAGATTAAGGATTTTATTTGAACATGCGTAAACTTCTGTTGTTACTGGTTATTGTGGTCATTGCACTAGGCGTGATCCTGTTTCAGTCATCCTCACACAAGCCCTTGCCGCCAGTTAGCAGCGGTAATGTGCATTCATACGAGCTGAATAATGGCCTGAAAGTGCTGGTGGTCGAGAATAAGCGCGCGCCGGTGGTGGTGTCGCAGGTCTGGTACAAAGTGGGCAGCAGCTATGAGCCTGATGGCATCACCGGGATATCGCATGTGCTCGAACATATGATGTTCAAGGGTACGCCGAAACATCCTGCGGGTGAGTTTTCTCGGATCATTGCGGCGAATGGTGGCCGGGAGAATGCGTTTACCTCCAAGGATTACACTGCTTATTTCCAGATGATCTCTAATAAGCACCTGGCGCTGTGTCTGGAGATGGAGGCTGATCGGATGCATAACCTCAGTCTCAATAAATCTGATTTTGTCAAAGAACTTCAGGTTGTAAAAGAAGAACGCCGCATGCGTACCGATGATGTTCCAACGGCTTTGACCTATGAACGTTTCAATGCCCTGTTTTATACCAATAATCCTTATCATCACCCTATCATCGGCTGGACCGAAGATCTTAATTCGCTGACCATAAACGACGTGCGTAAATGGTATAAAACCTGGTATGCGCCGAATAATGCCACCCTGGTCGTGGTCGGAGATGTAGAACCCAATAAGGTTTTTGAGCTGGCACGGAAATATTTTGGCGGCCTGAAACCTTCGGTGATTCCGAAATTAAAACCGCGGCATGAAGTAAAACAGCTGGGCACACGGCGGGTGACGGTGAAAATTCCAGCGAAAGTACCTTATCTCATCATGGGTTATAAAGTACCGGTACTGAAAACTGCGACCAGGCCCTCGGATGCCTATGCGCTGGAAGTGCTGGCAGGTTTGCTCGACGGCGGCAACAGTGCGCGGCTGGAGAAAAATCTGGTGCGCGGACGCGAGCTCGCGACCAGTGTTGGTGTGAGTTACGATCTATACGCTCGCCAGGAAAGCAGCTTTGTGCTTTCGGCAGTACCCGCAAATAAGGTTGCAACCGATGTGATCGAGGCTGCGTTTAAGCAACAAATACACGATATCCAGAACACGCCCCCCGATCGCAAAGAACTGAACCGCGTGATCGCACAGGTGATCGCCTCCAATGTATACCAGCAGGATTCTAATTTTTATCAGGCGATGCAGCTGGGTATGCTAGAAACCGTCGGTCTTGGCTGGCGCACGAAGCAGGAATACGTAGCAGGTGTTCGCGCGGTAACTCCCGAGCAGGTGCAGGCGGTTGCGAAAAAATATCTGGTGGATCGTGACCTGACCGTGGCGGTACTAGACCCTCTGCCGACGGATAAAAATGCTGTGGTGCCTGATTTGCCGATGGGAGTACAAAATGAACGTTAAGATCCTGCTTAAAACCACCGCTCTGGCGGTGGTGCTGATGTTGCCGTCTCTGGCGCAGGCGATACCGACGATACAGCACTGGACTACAACTAATGGTAGTCGAGTTGTGTTCGTGCCCGAACCCAGCATTCCGATGGTTGATGTCCGGGTTATTTTTGATGCTGGCAGCGCGCGCGATGCTGGCAAGAGTGGTCTGGCTGCGCTCACCAATGGACTGCTTTCTGAAGGCGCAGCAGGGATGTCTGCGCAGAAAATCGCAGAGGATTTTGAATCGGTGGGTGCGGAATTCGACAATGATTCACTCCGCGACATGGCTTTTGTGAGTGTGCGCAGCCTGACCGAAAAAAAATATCTCGATACTGCGATCAAGACGCTGACCAGTGTGTTAACAGCACCAGATTTTCCCAAAGAGGCTTTTGCGCGCGAACTGGCACACATGAAAGTGGCTGCCGAAGCGCGCCAGCAATCCCCCGAAGATATTGCTGAAGAGGCCTTTTTTAAAGCGGTGTATGGCAATCATCCTTATGCTTCACCGGTGGACGGTACTTTGCAAAGCCTGAAGAAGCTGACGCTTGATGATGTGCGAAATTTCTATCGCCAGTATTATGTGGCTAAAAATGCAGTGATCGCTATCGTGGGTGCGGTTGACCGCGCTCAGGCTGAAGCCCTGGCGACACAGTTAACGTCATCCTTGCCCGCAGGTGAGCGCGCGCCTGCATTACCGCCCGTGCCTGAGCTCAAGAAATCGCAGGTCATTCGCATTGAATATCCTTCGCAACAAAGCCATATCATTGTTGGACAGCCAGGGATGAAACGTGGCGATAAAGATTATATGGCGCTGTACGTGGGCAATTTTCCGCTTGGCGGCAGTGGTTTTTCCTCACGCCTGATGAAAGCGGTACGCGAAAAACGTGGCCTGGCCTACAACGTGTACAGCTATTTTGCGCCGATGCACGTAGCAGGGCCGTTTATGATGGCCCTGCAAACACGCACGGATAAAACCGATGAGTCGCTGGGATTGTTGCGCAGCGAACTCGCAAAATATCTCAAGGAAGGCCCCAGCGCTGATGAAATGAAAACCAGTGTGAATAATATCGTCGGCAGTTTCCCGCTCAATCTTGATAGCAACAGCAAATTGCTGGGCTATATCTCGATGATTGGGTTTTATGATTTACCGATGGATTATCTTCAGACCTTTGTCTCGCGTGTGAAAGCGGTGACCGCCGAACAGGCGCACACCGCGATGCAGCAGCGCATACACCCCGATCGAATGGTGACCGTGGTGGTTGGCAGTAGCGAAAGTAGTAGCAATACTAAAAGCGAAACCAAGCACTGAATCACGACGAGGTCGCCCTCGTGAAATCTTCTGCACGTCCACAGTCTGGTGTCGGCAGCCTGCGCATAATCGGTGGGCGCTGGCGCCGGCGTACCCTGCATTTTCCTGATCGCCCCGGCCTGAGGCCGACCCCTGATCGCGTTCGCGAGACTTTGTTTAACTGGTTACAGGCAGATGTGCCCGGTAGCGTCTGTCTTGATCTATTCGCCGGTAGCGGTGCGCTGGGACTGGAAGCGGCCTCTCGTGGTGCGCTGCAGGTACTTCTGCTGGAACAGGATAAGGCAGCTGCACAGGCACTGTTGCATAATATAGCGACACTCTCCGCAGTGCAGGCAAAAGTACTGCAGCGTGATACCATGGCGTTTTTGCAGGCCGGGCGCGCGCCTGATGCTCCGCCTTTTGATCTGGTATTTATCGATCCGCCTTACCAGTCAGGCCTGCTCACGCCCTGTTGTGACTTGCTGGAGCAGGGCGACTGGCTGGCCGGCAATGCCAGGATCTATCTCGAGTGCGAAGCGGCCAGTGAGCCTGCGGTGCCTGTTGGCTGGCAGCTGTTAAAACAGAAACGTGCAGGGCAGGTAGCCTATTACCTGTTCAGCAGAACACAGGAGTAATGCATGTCGGTGGTTGCAGTCTATCCAGGTACCTTTGACCCGGTCACCAATGGTCATAGCGATCTGGTACAGCGGGCCTCTAAATTGTTCGAGCGTGTGGTCGTGGCGATTGCGGCCAATCCGGGCAAGGCACCTTTATTTGATCTTGATCATCGCGTGGCGATGGCGAAGGCTGTATTCTCCGGCCTCGATAATGTGGAAGTGTGTGGTTTTTCAGATCTGCTGGTGCATTTTGTTCGCGCCCGCAAAGCACGTGTGATCCTGCGTGGTTTGCGTGCAGTATCCGATTTTGAGTTTGAAATGCAGCTCGCCAGTATGAATCGTCGTCTGGATAACACGATCGAGACGGTATTTATGACCCCGGCAGAAGAAACCAGCTTTATTTCTGCTTCGCTGGTAAAAGAGATTGCGCTCCACGGGGGTGATGTCTCGCAATTTGTCCATAAAGTTGTTGTGGATGAGCTGGCGCGAGTAGTTACTAAAATTTAGTCAGGCCTGAGTTTGTCAGTGCTTTTTTTAATTTTTATTCCTGTGAATTGATATGGCTTTATATATTACCGATGAATGCATCAATTGCGATGTCTGCGAACCTGAATGCCCCAATGATGCAATCAGCCCGGGCGATGAGATCTATGTGATTGATCCCGATTTATGTACAGAGTGTGTCGGGCATTATGAGACTTCGCAGTGTGTCGAGGTCTGCCCGGTCGACTGTATACCGCATGATCCGAACCATGTAGAAACCCAGGAACAATTACAGGCCAAATATGAAAGCCTGATGGCGGCTAAATAAGCCGCTTAATTTGTGCATGCACTTCACGCAACATAATCCTGCTCGTTTAGTGCCGATTCTCCGCTGTGCTGCAGTGTGCCTGCTGCTGGTACAGATAACGGCCTGTGCTTCGCCACGAACCGATACGAGCATCAACACACAGGCAGCCATCGCCAGTGCGCATCCGCTTGCAACACAGGCAGGCCTGAAAATTTTGCAACAGGGCGGTAATGCTTTTGACGCTGCGGTGGCGGTATCGGCAGCGCTGGCAGTAGTTGAGCCCTACAGTTCAGGACTCGGCGGTGGCGGTTTCTGGTTGTTGCATATTGCAAAAGATAATCGTGATGTGGTCATCGATGGTCGTGAGCGCGCGCCATTGGCAGCGACTCGCAATATGTATCTTGATTCCAAAGGGGAAGTGATTCCGCACGCCTCTATCGACGGACCTTTGTCGGCAGGTATTCCGGGTGAACCTGCTGCGCTGGCCTATATTGCAAAACATTATGGCAGATTGCCGTTATCTCAATCTCTTCAACCCGCGATTCATTATGCGCGCACGGGTTTTGAGGTCGGTGAACATTATCGGCGTCTGGCCCAGTTTCGTCTTGATACACTCAGCGCAAACGAAGCGGCAGCCAGTATTTTTCTGAACAATGATCAGGTCCCGGATCTACATTTCCGCGTTGTACAGCCCGATCTTGCGCACACGCTGGAATTGATTGCGAAACATGGCGCAAATGGTTTTTACCGAGGCGAGGTTGCAGACAAACTGGTCACAGCGGTACGTAAACATGGCGGTATCTGGAGCCAGAAAGATCTGGCGGAATACTCGGTGGTCGAACGCAAGCCACTGGTAACGCATTATCGTGACATGAAAATCACCAGCCTGATGCCACCGTCCTCAGGTGGTGTTGCGATTGCAGAAATGTCGCTGATGCTGGAACAGCTCGACTATCAGCATCTTGACAGCAAGCAACGACTTCATGCTCTGATCGAAGTGATGCGGCGCGCGTATCATGATCGGGCAGAATATCTTGGCGACAGCGATTATGTTGACGTGCCTGTGCACACTTTAATCTCTGCAAAACACGCCAGAGAGTTGTTGAAGAATTATAACCCTGAATACGCGACACCCAGCACCGATCTCACGCCAGTGATTGCGGGCGGAAAAAAAGCAGCTGACACTACCCATTTTTCAATTATTGATCAGTACGGCAACCGCGTGTCAGCGACAATGTCGGTCAATTATCCTTTTGGCTCGTGTTTTGTTGCTGCGGGCACGGGTATATTGCTGAATGATGAAATGGATGATTTTTCATCGCGCCCGGGTACACCCAATGTGTATGG
>CAYRNH010000181.1:0-5503 GCA_964425515.1 uncultured Thiotrichaceae bacterium
AATAAATTGATAGCGTAATGTCAGTTTCAGTTGATTGCGTTTATATCTGACATAAGTAAACCCGGGTCAGATACCAGTTTTAACTAATATTAGAATAAACTGGTATTTAGATTAAAAGTGTTAGAACCCTTTCCTCAGCTTTAATGAAAGCCGCCCATCGGACTGGTAAAGTGCAGACAAATCCTGTAGAACTACTAATGTTTTTTTGCGGTCCTAGTACTCTCCGCTGCTCGATATATTCATGATTCACTAACGAGTTGGCCGGATTCATATAATCATAAAAAACATCTTAAGGAGTCAAACCATGAACAAGTGTGTATTATCTATCAAGAGATTGTCGACGGCAGTGGCCGTTGGCGCAGTGATGAGCCTGGCGGCGGGTCAGGCCATGGCTGGTGTTACCGCGCCTGCCGAGTCAAACCATCACCATGAATATGGCGCGATTTTTCAGCTTGATAGTGGTGGCAATCATGCCATCAAGAAAACCCTGACTAACATCGAGAACCTGATTAAAGATCCGCGTGTGAAGGGTCACATCCATGTTGAATTGATTGCGAATAGCGGTGGTTTCGATGTCTATGTCAAAAATAACGGTTTCGAGAAAAAGCTGAAACAATTACAGAAGGACGGGGTCATCCTCGCGCAGTGTTCCAATACGCTCCGCGAAAAGCATGTTGACCGCAAGGACCTTTACTCATTTATCACTATCGTGCCATCCGGTGTTGGCGAGATCACCCTGCGTGAAGCAGAAGGCTGGGCATATATCCACCCTGCGCCACCACCTGGTAACAGCCTGTAATCCATATTCGGCTGCAATAACGCCCCACTGTAAAGTGGGGCGTTAACTCTGCCATCGGGCGATTACTATTCAACCGAATAACACTTTCTAGAAAACATGGAGCAGCGTTGACCTCCCCCGGTTTAACGGTATGTCAGGTTGAAGGACTTACTTGCCAGGTTGCATGCTCCTCATGAAATCTAATATTAATAAGCCAGCCCTGTTTTCCATCAATATCGATTAGCTGCTTGCAAGTAACATCTTAATTATTAAGCAATCCAGCCTTCGACTGTTTTTCGATCAGGTACGCCACCAGCATGAACCACCGTGCCATCGATCACGACGCCCGGTGTGCTTATAACACCGTAAGACATGATGTCACCGATGTCTTCGATTTTTTCAAGTTCGATTTCAGTACCTGCCTTTTTTGCCGCCTCATCAATCAGTTTTAATGTGGCCTTGCAATTTGCGCAGCCCGAGCCTAGTACTTTAATATTTTTCATGATGACTACCTTATTAGTTTAATTCTACGTTGAATGAATCAATACCTGTTAGCAACAGGATTGTCCGCCAGCTGTTGGCGTGCAACCACAGCTTTCTGCATCAGCAGCAACTGCTAAAGGTGCAGCAGAACCACAGCAGCCAGTTGTTTCGTTCTCTTTCAATGTGTCAGCTAAAGCGGCTTTGGCATCAAACAGGGTATCCAGTTTTTGCGATGCTTCATCACGAATGTGGCGGGCAATTTCAATGACTGTATTGATCTGGTGTTCAGGAACACCCGCGCTGCGCAGGCGATCTAGCTGACACAAACCCATGTCGGGGTGTCTCGATGCGACGCCCGACGCCAGTGAAATCATGGCAACAATAGTAGAATGCAGTTGTGGTTGTTCTGACATAATAAAATCCTCAATAATCTATTTTGTTTAAAACACTTGCTTATGTGATCGCATTAAAGATGTAGCCGACCATGGTGAATGCCACGGCCAGTACAGCTGCATAAATTACCAGTGCAGGCCAGCGGATCACTTTACGCAGAATCAGCATTTCCGGTAATGACAAAGCAGCAATACTCATCATTAATGACAGGGTGGTACCAATCGCTACGCCTTTATCAAGCATGGCTTCTGCCAGAGGGATAACACCGGTAGCATTTGAGTACAGCGGCACCCCAAGAATGACTGCGCCGGGTACTGCAAACCAGTTATCTTTTCCACCGAGGTACTCAACCACCCATGCTTCAGGTACATAACCATGGAACAGTGCGCCAAGAGCGACACCGGCAAAAACCCATTTCCAGATGCGACCAATTATTTCTTTCACTTCACTCATGGCATAGCGGTGACGACCTGCCAGTGAAGTATCCGGCTTAGCCATTTGCGCTTCACCCATCTGGATTTTCCACACATAATCTTCAACCCATTGTTCGGGTTTGAAGCGTTCCATGACAGCGCCACCGACATACGCCACTGTTAATCCAGCGGCAACATATAAAGTAGCCAGTTTCCAGCCAAGGACGCCTATCAGTATCACCACAGCAACTTCATTGATCATTGGGCTGGCAATCAAAAATGAAAAGGTTACGCCAAGCGGAATGCCTGCTTCGACAAAACCAATAAACAGAGGAACAGATGAGCAGGAACAAAACGGCGTTACCGCGCCCAGAAGAATGGCTAATACGCGCGCTAGCCACTTCGGTTTATTGCGTACATATTTACGCACACGCTCTGGGCTGAGCATGGCACGCAGCAGTCCCATGACATATATGATGATAAACAGCAGGAAGAATATCTTCGTCGTGTCCATGATAAAGAATTGCACTGCACTGCCGGTATGACTGCTTGCATCAAGGCCGAGCCACTGATAAGCAACAATATTTGCTAATTGTTCAAACATAATAAGGTTGAAGCGACTGTGAACAGCAGCAATTGCCGGTGTATAAAAATAAGATATCGAATGGTTTTTTCATGATGGTATCTTGCTGGATTTTTTTAGGCGCAGCAGACCAGCCTGGGTCTGTTTGACATATTGTCGAGTATTTTTCTGTCCGAAATAAAAGGGTCGCTGTTACGGACACCGTCGAGCGTGGTCTGCAGGATATCAAGCGCCCAGCCCTGAAGATCCGGATTGATGCGGTAGTTCATCCAGGTGCCATTACGCCTCGCAACCAGCACACCCGCTTCACGAAGATGCGCCAGATGCCGTGATATTTTTGGCTGAGACAGGTTCAGCGCATGAGTGAGCTCGCAGACACACAATTCACCTTCTGCCTGCATTAATAACAGGCAGCGCAGTCGCGTGCTGTCAGCCAGCATTTTAAAAAAAGTATCGGTTTGATTTAGCATGCGGCATAATATACGCCTAAACATATATATGTTCAAGCATATATTTAGCTATTAAAATCAGGATGCCTGATTTGGGTTTGCGAGCCCTCAAACTGGATCATTGGCAAAATGACCGCAGGAGATAGCTCAATATGTCCAGAATTCTTTACACTTTCGCATTTAGGGAAATCCCGTTTTTTTGCAAGTTATTGATTTATATTTATTTAAATTTGTCGGCGCGAATATTGCACGTTTTTTAACCAGATAAGGTGCATCTCTTGCAACCAGAAAAGGAAGGGGAAAATGGTAAATAAATCACTCATGGGTGCGACCTGCACCTGCCTGGCAGTCATTTCATTTGCTGCCAGTGCAACAACCCTGGAATCACGCTTAGGCGGCCAGGCCTATTACGATCCAGTTGCAAATCTGACCTGGCTGACCGACGCGAATGCAGCTGGCACTCTAATGAACTGGGCGGATGCCAATACCTGGGCGGCAAGCCTGAATGTAGACGGTATCACCGGCTGGCGTTTACCCGATACATTGCAGCCCGATGCAAGCTGTGACACTCAAACTGGGGGGTCTTATGGTTTCGGCTGTACTGGCAGCGAGATGGGCAACCTGTTTTATAACTCACTGGGAAATACAGCAGGCTCACTAAGCAACGCTGGTCCATTTAGTAATGTTCAATCCGGCTGGTATTGGTCGGCCACGGCGGCCGCACCATTTCCTGGTGACGCGTGGTGGTTCAGTATGGCTCAGGGTTACCAGGGCAGCTACTCTGAGGGCAGCACTAATTATGCCTGGGCGGTGCACTCAGGCGATGTTGGCACGGTGCCGATACCGGCTGCGGCATGGTTATTCGGTTCTGGTCTTATCGGTTTAATCGGACTGGCTAGACGTAAGAAAGCATAACTGTATAAAAGATAATTACTAGCGGCTCCTTTGGGAGCCGTTTTTGTTTGTGCGAACTGTCTGCTTTTGGCCGTTTTCTGATTTTAAAATTAAAGGGGTCGGCCAGACCTCAAATATCAATTTCCTTGTTATTGTCTTACATCAACAATCTGCTATCGATACCTGTATATCCTTCTCGTATTATGACTGTGGAACCCAGGCAAAAAAGGTGGCCTCGATGAAACCCATTACTGTTGAATTTACCGCAAAAGCCGGTGATCAGGAATTTAAAGAAGAAAGTATCACTTTCCAGAATCCGAACGAGTTCTTTGCATTCGTAGCGCCGGGTGGCGGCTGTGATGCAATCCCCGATGAAGTCGGTGAGATTAATGTGGTCTTCCTTAAGCCAGAACACGCAAACACGCAGAACCCTGTTGCCGACAAACGAGTCACGCTGGAGCTAGGCATGGTTTTTATAACAGGACCATTAGCCGAAATCGTACAGACTGCAGAACAGATTATCGATAAAGCAGGTAGAGGCGAGCTTACCGAATCGTTTCTGAAGGTGATCAACGTAAGTCACTAAACTGAAACAGACGTTTCACCCTCCCCTCACAACTTGCCGTTTCGCAGTGATTCGAAATTAAAGGGGACCACTTTTTCCGTTCATCGATAAACTAATTTTTTTTAATGATGACAAAGAGTGATAGACATGGATGTGCACACCAGAACAACCACTGAATTCACATCGACCGACAAGGCTGCTGTAATTCCTGAGGATTGTATGCGAAAGCAAAATCGTCGATGTGGCCTTGTTACTTGGTAAGCGCTTGCAACAGGAGTAACGTGGTAATAGCTGAAACGGAAGTGAGGTCTGATATGTTTGAACTGCGTATTCATGGGCGGGGTGGCCAGGGCGTTGTGACTGCGGCGGAGATGTTTTCTCTTGCCGCCTTTGCCGAGGGGCGCAATGCCCAGGCCTTTCCCAGTTTCGGTTCGGAACGTATGGGCGCGCCGGTGGTGTCGTTTTGCCGCATCGCCGACAAGGCGATTCGTCTGCGTGAACCCGTGATGGAACCGGATGCGATCATCATCCAGGACACTACCCTGCTGCATCAGGTCGATGTGTTTGCCGGTCTGAAGAAGGACGGCTATATCCTGGTCAACACCAGCCGCAGTTTCGAAGAACTGGGCTTAAGCGATCTGGTCAACGGCAGACCGCACGAACGCCTATGCACTTTGTCAGCCACTGAAATCGCGCTTGAACATATCGGTCGTCCGATACCCAATGCACCTCTGGTCGCAGGCTTTGCTGCGCTCTCCGGATTGCTACGCCTGGAGTCGGTGATCAAGGCAATCACCGAAAAATTTTCCGGCAAGGTTGCCGATGGCAACATCGCCGCAGCCACCGCTGCCTACCAGCTGATACAAACCCGAACCGAGGAGATTTCCACACATGCTTAAGCAAATCGAAGGTTCCCGCGCCGTCGCCGAAGCGGTTGCGATGTGC
>CAYRNH010000182.1:0-5418 GCA_964425515.1 uncultured Thiotrichaceae bacterium
CACGATACCAATATGCAGCGCCTGGCTGAACTGGGCGTGCAAATATTCTTTACCCAGGTGTTTACGCACAATTTTTTTCACGCCGATATGCACCCGGGTAATATCTTTGTCGATATCGAGGACCCGCAATTTCCAAAATATGTCGCGGTTGATTTCGGCATCATGGGAACATTGAACACCGTTGATAAGCGCTATCTGGCCGAAAACTTTCTAGCGTTTTTCCGACGCGATTACAATCGCGTTGCCAAACTGCACGTCGAATCCGGCTGGGTACCCGCCGGTACGCGCGTCGATGAATTCGAATCGGCCATCCGCAGCGTCTGCGAGCCGATATTTGAAAAGCCACTGAGAGACATTTCATTCGGCCAGTTATTGCTGCGTTTATTCCAGACCGCGCGCCGCTTTAATATGGAAGTGCAGCCGCAGCTGGTGTTGTTGCAAAAAACATTATTAAACATTGAAGGCCTCGGTCGCCAGCTGTATCCCGAACTTGATCTCTGGAAAACTGCAAAGCCATTTTTAGAACGCTGGATGGAAGAGCAGGTCGGTGCGCGAGCGATGTTGCGCGGCATGAAAGAAAATCTGCCAGAAATGGTAGAAAAATTACCAGAAGTACCCGGCTTGATTTATCAGGCCCTGAAGCAATATGCCGATGGTGATCAGCAACGCCAGCACATGCGAGCAATGCAGGAAATACGCGAAGAAATTCGTCAAGCCAACCAGCGTTCAGTCATCAGCATTGCAGGTGCCAGCTTTCTGCTAGGCGCGGTCATTGTTTACGGACTCAGCGACATGACCAGCACCGTTTTACTCGGCGCGCCTGTGCTCACCTGGTTCCTCGGTGGCGCAGGCCTGTTGATGCTGGTGTACGCATTACAGGATTAGACATGAAACAAGGATGCCGCTCTATACCGAAATGGATTATCGCTAGTTACCTGATCCTGCACTGCGCGCTGGCGCTGGCGGTCGACCCGACACACACCTGGCGCACAATAGAATCCAAACATTTCCTGGTGCATTTTGCCGAGCCAAATCAGGCGGCTGCGGAACATGCCATCGTTATTGCCGAGCGCGTGCATCAGCGGCTTTCAAAAGAACTGCAATGGACGCCGCAGGAAAAAACGCACCTGGTGCTCAGCGACGAAAGTGATTATGCGAATGGCTACGCCACGGTATTCAATATTAATCGCAGCGTTTTGTATATGGTGCCACCCACTGGTGTGGGCGGGCTGGAAGATTTTGATAACTGGCTAGAACTGCTCATCACGCACGAATACACGCACGTGCTGCATATGGACAAAGCATCGGGTGCGCCACGTGATTTGCGAAAAGTGTTCGGACGATTTTTGTTGTTATTCCCCAACGCATTCGAACCCTCGTGGATACTTGAGGGTCTGGCCGCGTATAAAGAAACCGATATGAAACGCGGCATCGGCCGTGGACAAAGCCGCATGTTCGAAATGATGATGCGCATGGAAGTCGCCAACGGGCTCAAGCCGGTGTCAGAAGTCAATTTGCCAATCGACACCTGGCCTGGTGGCGCAACACGCTATTTATACGGCGTGTATTTTATGCGTTTTATTGCCGAGCGTTACGGCAAGGACAAATTTCAGCAATACATTAATAACTACAGTGACAATCTTCTGCCGTTTTATCTTAATCACACCTTCACAGAAACCTTCGGAAAAAATGTCACCGAGATGTGGCAGGAATATGAAGACTGGCTAAAAGCAAAATTTCAACCGCAGATAGCCGCGCTGAAAAAGCAGGCGAATCCGAACGAGTCGATAGCCATTACCCATGATGGTTACAGCAACCAGCCGGTGCGTGCGCTCGGGGATGATATTTATTACATTCGTAATGACGGCAGCTATCAGCCGCAACTGGTACGGCGCGATGTGAAGGGAGAAGTACATGTATTAACAAAAGTACATGCGAATTCCAGTTTCGATATAAATGCACAAGGCGAAATTATTATCGCCCAGCCAGAAGTGTGCAATAACTACAATCTGTACAGTGATTTATACCTCTATGCCAATGGTGATTTAAAACGAATTACGCACTGCGGTCGTTATCAGCGCGCAATCTGGAACGCCAGCGGTGATGGTCTGATCGCAGTGCATGATGAAGCGGGCAAATTCGAACTGCGTGAACTTGATATTCACGGCCAGCAAAAACAGCTGCTGTGGAAATCAGGCGATGGCGAAATACTTTCCCAGATTGACGCTTCGCCGGATGGAAAAAAGATTGTTGCCGCGATCTGGCGAAAAACGTATGGCTGGAACCTGGAGTTGTTCGACCTTGCCAGCCACACATGGACGCCGCTGACACAGAACACGATAATACAGGCGTATCCGGAATATTCGCCCGATGGCAAGAGCATTTTCTATAGTTCAGCAGCGGACGGCGTTTATAATCTGTACCGCTATGATATTGCCAGCCAGACACACCATCAGCTCAGTCATTTGCTCGGCGGTGCTTTTCAGTCCAGTCAGGGCAAGGTCGGCGGCCCTTTGTACTATATCGGTTATAGTGCGCGTGGCACCGATGTATATAAATTGCTGGATGCTGAAAAACAAAACCCTGTTCATCTGCACACCACGGCAGAACTGCAGGCCGATACGTTTGCGAAAAAAGAATTTACCAGCAGGCCGTATTCACCCTGGTCGAGCCTGCGGCCACACTGGTGGTTTCCTTATCTTGCCAGCGATGCCGATCGCAACGAAATCGGTGTTACCACAACAGGCAATGATGCGCTGGGGATACAAAATTATGCATTAAGTGCGGCTTATGATTTTAAAAACAAAGCCCCGCTGGGCTCGATCAACTATCAGTACAGCAATCGTTTTGGATTTGGCCTGACGCGACAGAACAACATATATAAAAACAGTAGCGGCGTGGCCAATCGTGTGCAGGCCGATGAAACTTTGCAATTGATAACGGCTTTCCCGCGTACGCGTTTATTGTCCAGCTCAAATATATTGTTGTCACTCTCCTGGGAGACGCAGCGCGATATCGAGTTGCGCAATGGCGCATTACCTGTAAGTCCGTTTCATAATAATCTCGCGGGTCTGGCCTGGTTGTATAAAAACGCAAAACGTTATCCGTTTTCGATCAGCCCCAATGACGGACGAAGTATACGCCTGGTCGCGGAAGACAATGACGTATTGACGAGTGACTATACTGGCCAGATTTACACACTGGACTGGCGTGAATATCTACGCCTTGGTGGTGAGCATGTATTATCCCTGCGTTTGCTTCAGGGCTGGGGTACCGATCAGCCAGCACCGTTTCGTCTGGGTGGCCAGGGTAGCAGCAGCGGCCTGAATGTAATTACAGGAGCCACCGGAGAGCCGGTGTTTGCGCGCCGCCAGTATGCTTTGCGCGGTTACGCCGAAGGTTTGCCACAATTGCAGGGCAGACGCGCGCAATTGTTCAGTGCAGAATACCGGTTTCCGATCCAGCGGGTCGAGCGCGGCATCATGGCGCCACCCATAGGGCTGATGCAGTGGTACGGTGATTTATTTGTCGATACCGGTGCGGCGTACAATGGCGACAAACCGCAAAACTATTACACCGGCGCGGGTTTTGAGCTTAACGCCGATCTCAATTTATTTTATATGGTGCCTGTCACAGTGCGCCTTGGCTATGCACATGGTTTTGATGTGATTGGTGATAACCGCGTGTATTTAAAAGCAGGAGCCAGTTTCTGATGGCGACAGATTTGTTCGACGAAGCGATGTTAAACTCACCCGCGATGGATGTTTCGCATATTCTCGATGGCCTCAATGAAGCGCAGCGCAGCGCGGTGACCGCACCGCCGGGCCACGCGCTGGTACTGGCTGGCGCGGGCAGCGGCAAAACCCGGGTGCTGGTGCACCGCATCGCCTGGCTGGCACAGGTCGAAGGCGTTTCTCCCTTTAATGTCTTCGCGGTCACCTTTACCAACAAGGCTGCAGCCGAAATGCGCCATCGCGTCGAACAACTGCAAGGCGTGCCCAGCTCCGGCATGTGGGTCGGCACCTTTCACGGTCTGGCACATCGTTTGCTGCGCATGCACTGGCAGGAAGCGAAGTTGCCGCAAACCTTTCAGATTTTAGATTCCGACGATCAGTACCGCGCGATCCGCCGTGTGCTAAAAGCACTGGATCTGGATGAAGCGCGCTGGCCACCGCGCCAGGCACAGGCCTTTATCAATGCGCGCAAGGACGAAGGCCAGCGACCCAAACACATCGACACCTCACGCAATCCTTTATATGTGCAGCTGGTGCGCATCTACAGCGCCTATGAAGCTGCCTGCGAACGCGCCGGCGTGGTGGATTTCGCCGAGCTATTGCTGCGCGCGCTGGAGCTGTTGCGCGATAATGATTCCCTGCTCAATCATTATCAAAAACGTTTCCAGCATTTACTGATCGACGAGTTTCAGGATACCAACACCATCCAGTACGCGTTGATTCGATTGCTCGCGGGTAAAACCGGCAAGGTGTTTATCGTCGGCGATGACGACCAGGCGATCTACGCCTGGCGCGGTGCGCGCGTTGAAAACATACAATCCTTTCAGAAACACTTCCCCGGTTGCGAAGTGATTCGTCTGGAACAGAATTATCGTTCTACGACCACCATTCTTTCTGCGGCCAATGCGCTGATCGATAATAATTCCGACCGCATGGGAAAAAAACTCTGGAGCAATAGCGCGGATGGCGAACGCGTGGTGTTTTACAAAGCCTACAACGAACTCGATGAAGCGCGCTTTGTGCTCGATCGCATCAAGCAATGGGTAGAGCACGGCAACCCGCGGGCCGATATTGCAATACTGTATCGTTCCAATGCGCAGTCACGCGTATTCGAGGAACGCTTTGTCAACGAAGGTATTCCGTATCGCGTGTACGGCGGCATGCGCTTTTTTGAACGCGCTGAAATCAGGGATGCGCTGGCATATTTGCGACTGATCAATAATCGCAATGATGATGCTTCGTTTGAACGCGTGGTCAATACGCCCACGCGCGGAATTGGCGATCGCACGGTCGATAAAGTTCGTGAAGTCGCGCGCGAGCAAGATTGTTCATTGTGGCAGGCAGCACAAATTCTATATACAGATAATGTGCTTACTACACGCGCTGCCAATGCGCTCGCCGGTTTCACAAAACTGGTCGACGCGCTGGCAGCCGACACCGATGGGCTCGAACTGTATGAACGGGTCGGCCATGTGATCCACGAAAGCGGCCTGATCGAATTTTACGGCAAGGAAAAATCCGAAAAAGCCCAGGCGCGAGTAGAAAACCTTGAAGAGCTGGTCACCGCCGCGCGCGGTTTCGAGTTCGATCCGGTAGAACACGAAAACATGGATGAGCTCACGGCCTTCCTGACGCATGCTGCGCTCGAAGCGGGTGAAGGTCAGGCCGCAGCCTGGGACGACTG
>CAYRNH010000183.1:0-5385 GCA_964425515.1 uncultured Thiotrichaceae bacterium
CATCATTATCATATTGAAGGAGTACTAGTCTCAAGTATGTCTACAGAAAAACCTCAAACCTCAGGCAAGGTTCGCATGACGCTCATTGACCAGAACAGCCAGGGTCAGCGCATCGATAATTATCTGCTGACCCAGCTCAAAGGCGTGCCACGTAGCCATATCTACCAGCTTTTGCGCAGCGGCCAGGTACGGGTCAACAAGGGCCGAATCAAGCCGCCCTACCGGCTGAAGCTGGGGGACGAGGTCAGAATCCCACCGGTACGGATCGCCGAAAAGTCGGCTTCGACCGTGCCGACCGCGGTGCTCAAGCTGCTGGAAGCGGCGACTTTGTTCGAAAACGAAGATCTGCTGATCATCGACAAGCCTTCCGGAATTCCGGTGCACGCGGGCAGTGGCATTCACTATGGCGTTGCCGAGGCTTTCAAACAATTGCACCCGGACCAGTTCATCGAGCTGGTCCACCGACTCGACCGTGACACCAGCGGCTGCCTGATCCTGGCGAAAAATCGTGACAGTCTGAGCCAGCTGCACACCATGATGCGTGAATCCAGTGGTATCGAAAAGCAGTATCTGGCGCTGGTCGCGGGCCTCTGGCCGGGATCAGAAACCGTCGACGTGCCGCTGGAAAAAATCCAGCGCAGCGGTGAGCGCATGGTCGAAGCCAGTGAGCATGGCGCCCAGGCGCGCAGTCATTTCGAAGCGCGCAAGCTGTATCGCAATACCAGTTTGATGGCTGTGCAGATCGACACCGGCCGCACCCACCAGATTCGGGTTCACGCCAGTTACTGCAGACATCCGCTGGCGGGCGACACTAAATACGGTGATGACACCTTTAATAAGCAGATGAAAGCGCTCGGCCTGAAACGCCTGTTTTTACACGCCTGTCGTCTCTCGTTCAAACTCAACAATAAACGCATTCAGGTGGAAGCACCCTTGCCTGCTGAATTGCAAAACGTATTAGCGCGGTTAGAAGAATGAATACAAATGCATATCAGGCCCTGGTGTTTGACTGGGACGGCACATTGATCGACTCTATTGAACGCATCGCCAACAGCCTGCAGCTGGCTGGCGAAAAAGTCTGTGGGATAAAAGTCAGCGATGCCGCAGCACGCAATGTCATCGGTCTGGGGCTGCACGAAGCAGTGACACAATTACACCCCAAGCTGGACGCAGAAACGATTAACGCTATCAGCGAAGCCTATAAGCAGCATTATCTGTACGAAAGTGAAATCGAAGCACCATTGTTTGATGGCGTGATCGACCTGCTCGATAATTTGCGTACGCAAGGATTTACGCTTGCGATTGCTACCGGCAAAAGCCGCATCGGGCTGAATCATTCTCTGGAAACCCACAGGCTTGCGCATTATTTTTCCAGCACACGTTGCGCTGGCGAAAATCGCTCCAAGCCAGACCCGGAAATGTTACTTGGCGTACTGTCCGATGTTGGCATCAATGCACAGCAGGCTTTGATGATAGGCGACAGCGAACACGATATGCTGATGGCGAAAAATGCCGGTGTTGAAGCGATTGCAGTCACGCACGGTGTACATAAAGCCGAAGTACTGCTAAAACACAAACCGCTGGCCTGTCTGGATCAGATTACAGAATTATCAAATTTTTTAACCCTTACACATCTGGAACATTAACCATACCAGATAATCACAGGAGCAAAGACCATGAGCGACCCGAGCGACGACTGGGAAAAAAGCGTGCTTAGCAAAATTGCAGCAGCTGGTTTGCAGGAACAAAAACGTGCACGACGCTGGGGTATATTTTTCAAACTGCTTACCTTTGCCTATCTGACTATCGTGCTGGTGGCATATATTAATCCTGAAGTCAGCAAATCCAGCAGCAGCGATCATACTGCGCTGGTCGAGTTGAACGGTGAGATTGCTGATGGTAAGGCAGCCAGTGCAGACAATATTATCGACGCACTCGACAACGCTTTCAAAAACAAACATTCTGTCGGCGTGATATTGCGTATCAACAGCCCCGGCGGCTCCCCGGTGCAGGCCGGCCAGATTTACGACGAGATCAAACGCCTGCGCAAAAAATACCCTGACAAGCATCTGTATGCTGTTGTGACCGATGTCTGCGCATCCGGTGGTTATTATGTGGCCTCTGCGGCTGACAAAATTTTTGCAGACAAGGCCAGCATCGTTGGATCAATCGGCGTGCGCATGGATAGTTTTGGTTTTGTTGGCGCCATGAAAAAATTCGGTATCGAACAACGCACTTTGACCGCTGGCAAAAATAAAGCACTGCTCGATCCATTCTCTCCCGTCAACAAAGAAGCCAGAGCGCAGCTACAAAACATGCTCGATGACATTCATCAACAATTTATTAATGCAGTTAAAACCGGGCGTGGTAGCCGACTTAAACTTGACACCAAAGATCTGTTTTCAGGTTTGATATGGACAGGCGAGCAGGCAAAATCGATTGGACTGGTCGACGATCTGGCCAGCACCGACTATGTCGCGCGCAACATTATTGGCAACGATACTATTGTCGACTATACCTTGCATGAAGATCTGTTCGATCGCCTCGCGGGGCGCGTTGGTGCCTCGATAGCGCTGACACTGGATCAAAACTTAGGGATTTTGCATTTGCATTAACACAACCCGAAAAAAACCGGGGCTGCGCAGGACAATTGCTGCGCAATGCGTTATGCTCATAAAAAAATCAGGTGCAACAATCACATAAGCCTGATATATAAACAAAACAGCGAGACAGGCTCAAGCTCTGTCCATGCAAGGACAGAGCCCGCAATGCAGTTAGCCGCCAGGATAAAAGAAACTTTAATACATTAGAGTTTCATTAATAACAAATATAATCGGGGAATGCTATGAAAAGCAGGTTCTGGAAAAGTGACTGGTTTGTCGGCCTGTTGATCACACTGCTGTTTGTTATCTTTGCTAACTCCAATCTAATTCAGGGTGTCGAACGTAGCGCTTACGATTTTGGCGTGCGCTCAAGCAGCCGAACTCCGAGCAATAAAATTGCGGTCATCGCTATCGACGACCAGAGCATAGCCAACATCGGTCGTTGGCCGTGGTCACGTGATGTGCATGCAAAAATGCACGACATCCTCACTAAAGGCGGTGCCAAAGCGATCGGTCAAACCGTGTTTTTTCTTGAACCCCAGATCGACCCCGGTCTGCAATATATTCGTGACCTGAAAAATTCTTTCGCCGACAGCACCATGGCCGCAGCACCCGATCTGGTTGATGCCCTGGACAAATCTATCATTTCGGAACAAAAACTGCTGAAGCATGATGCGCATGGCCGTGCCGCAATGAAAAAAATACGCGACAAACTTGAAACCTCACCACTGAAAACTCGACTGGGTGATGAACTGCTGTCCTTCAACCAGTTTCTGGATTCAGCCGAAGTCGCGCTCGACACCGACAAGACCCTGGCTGACAGCATGCGTAAGGACAAAGATGTGATTCTTGCCATGCCTTTTATTCCAGGCGAACCCCTCGGCCATCCGGATTCACCGCTACCCGAATATGTGTTGAAAAACCGTTTACCCAAAGCCAATGTCATCCCGAGTCCTGATGATGACAGCACTCCAATCACAGTGACACAGGCCATCCCCCCCATTGCACCACTGGGTGAGGAAGCGATTGGCATTGGATCGCTGGTTGCTCTGCCTGATGTTGATGGCGGCATTCGCACCGAACCACTGGTGGTCGATTATTACGGTGACTATTACCCTTCGGTCGCTCTGTTACTGGCTGCGCGTAGCCTCAATCTTTCTCTAAAAGACATCAAAGTGTATCTGGGCTCTCGGGTCCAGCTCGGCAATCTCACTATCAAAACCGATAACAGCTCTTTGATGCATACTTTTTTCTATAGCAATAACAACGACAATGCCTTCCCGGTCGATTCTTTCTATGACGTCCTCTCGGGCAAGATCCCGGCCAGTAAATACAAGGGCAAGATCGTGTTAATCGGTTCCACTGCTTACGGCATCGGCGACAGCATGGTGACACCGATCAATCCTGCGATGGCGCCTGTGCTCACTCTGGCGCACTCGGTTTCGAGTATCCTCAACGAAGACTTTTTCATTACACCTGACTGGGCACCGTATGCGCATTACGGTGCTATTTTTCTGATCGCACTTTATCTAATGCTATTGCTGCCACGCATGAGCGCAGGTGTTGGTTTTATTGTCAGCGCCCAGTTGTTCATTGTTCTATTTGTGACACATTATGTATTGATGACCACCCAGGGCATGTGGATACAGTTGATGTTGCCTGCAATGCTGCTTGTGGCCGGCCACTTATTACTCACGACCAAACGCTTCCTGCTCACTGAACGCGGCAAGGCGCAACTTGATATTGAATCTGCCGAAAGTAATCGCATGCTCGGTCTGTCGTTACAGGGCCAGGGTCAGCTCGACATGGCCTTTGAAAAATTCCGCAAGCTACCGGCCGACAAGGGTGCGCTCGAGTTGCTCTACAATCTTGCGCTGGATTACGAACGTAAACGCCAGTTCAATAAAGCCAAATCGGTATACGGCTATATGCAGGAACGCGATCCCAAGTTCCGTGACATCAAGGAACGTTCGAACCGCGCCAAAGCGATGGAAGAAACAGTCATGCTGGGTGGTGGAAAATCTTCACCGGGCGGCACGCTGATTATGGAAGGTGGCGGGGTCGAAAAACCCATGCTTGGCCGTTATGAAATCGAACGCGAACTGGGCAAGGGTGCTATGGGCGCAGTGTATCTCGGTAGAGATCCAAAAATATCACGCGTGGTGGCGATCAAGACCATGGCGCTGTCACAGGAATTTGAGCCCGATGAACTCGACGAAGTCAAAGAGCGTTTCTTCCGCGAAGCCGAAACTGCAGGCCGGCTTACTCACCCCTCGATCGTAACCATCTACGATGCCGGTGATGAACACGATCTCGCCTACATCGCGATGGAATTCCTCAAGGGTAGCGACCTGACAAAATACATCAAAAAAGATACTCTGCTACCACTTAGCAAAGTACTCAACTTGATCAAGCGTGCTGCCGAAGGCCTGGATTATGCGCATTCGAACAATGTGGTACATCGCGATATCAAACCCGCCAACATCATGTACGATGAAGCATCCGATGCCTTGAAGATTACCGATTTTGGTATCGCTCGTATCACCGATTCCAGCAAAACCAAAACCGGTATGGTACTGGGCACACCTTCTTACATGTCACCCGAACAGCTCGCTGGCAAAAAAGTGAGTGGTCAATCTGACCTGTTCTCACTGGGTGTGATGCTGTTCCAGATGGTCACCGGCGAACTGCCGTTCAAGGGTGAATCCATGGCGACACTCATGTACAAAATAGCCAATGAGCCACACCCGGCCCCAGAGTCGATCAACACCAGCCTGCCCCG
>CAYRNH010000184.1:0-5353 GCA_964425515.1 uncultured Thiotrichaceae bacterium
GCCACGGCGCATCGTCCCGAACTGGCCGGACGTAGTTTTCAGGCCATGGGCGTGTCGCTGGTCATTCATCCCAATAATCCGCATATTCCCACTTCGCATGCCAATATTCGTTTTTTTATCGCCAGCAAAGAAGGCGCAGACCCGGTCTGGTGGTTTGGCGGTGGTTTTGATTTAACGCCGTATTATGGCTATGACGAAGACTGTGTGCACTGGCATTCAGTTGCGCGAGACGCCTGCGAACGTTTTGGCGAAGATGTGTATCCGCGCTATAAAAAATGGTGTGACGACTATTTTTATATTAAGCACCGCAATGAGCAGCGCGGTATTGGCGGCCTGTTTTTTGATGATTTAAATGAAGGCGGCTTTGAGCAGTGTTTTGGGTTCATGCAAAGTGTGGGCAACCATTACCTGAAAGCTTATCTACCTATAGTTAAACGCAGAAAAGACACACCTTATAGTCAGGCCGAAAAAGATTTCCAGCTCTATCGGCGCGGCCGTTATGTGGAATTTAATCTGGTTTATGATCGTGGAACTTTGTTTGGCCTGCAAACTGGCGGGCGCACGGAATCAATTTTGATGTCACTGCCACCCGTTGTACATTTTCGTTATAACTGGAACCCGGAACCGGGAACGCCGGAAGCCTTGCTGTACGAAAAATACCTGAAACCCAGAGACTGGTTGGCTTAACCGACCGAATCTTCGTTTCGCCAGGCAGAGTGCAGCCTGACCACATTGCCGTGAGGCAGACTTATCAATGGGGCAGAAATATAATGCCCCTGCAATTTATCTACGCCGCACACTTTTAACAGGCGCACAACTTCCGCGCTCTCTACATATTCTGCAACCGTATACCGACCCAGCGAATGCGCAACATCATTCATCGCGGTTACAATGGCACGATCGGTTGAACCACGCGCCATACTCTTGACAAAGTGCCCATCAATCTTGACAAAATCCGTTGCTATATTCTTGAGCTGTGCAAACGAGCAGAAACCAGAACCAAAATCATCCAGAGAAAAGCTGCAACCAATCGAACGCAGGTCCTGAATAAATCGGTTTGCCTGTTCAAGGTTCGAAATCGCACAGGTCTCGGTGATTTCAAACACAAGTGAACTCGGCGGTACATCATATGATTCGATGATGGAACGAATTTTTCTCCGCGCACCATCGTCATCAAGCGTATGACCAGAAAGATTGACCGAAAGCTGTATTTTGCCTTTAGGACTTCCTGTCGCAACCACATCTTGCAAGGCGCGATCCAGCACCCACATATCAATATCGGTCATCATATTGAAACGCTCTGCGGTGGGTATGAAGGTTTCGGGGAAGAACATCCGGCCACCTTCACCCTGCATACGCACCAGCACTTCGTATTGAAAAGTGTCATTGGTGTTTTTAATGTGTCGCTGCCAGAGCAGACCGTTTTGCGCAGGCAGATTATCTATATCGATCGCATCCATTGGCATGATCGGCTGGAAGCTCAATTCAAATCCATTATTCTGCAGCGCATCCATGATGCGCGATGACCAGCCCAGCTCACTTCCCATAATATTGCGCTGATCATTATTTTTATCGTAGAGATGTGTACGGTTTCGACCTGACTGTTTCGCGATATGACAGGCGATATCCGCATTCGCTAACACTTCACCCGCAGTATTACTGTTGTCATCCACCACAGCAACGCCCAGGCTGGCATGAACCACATAACACTGCCCATCATAGTTGGTTCGCAGTTTATTCAGTGCTATTCGCAGCTCTTCGGCTCGCTGCACTGCTGTTTCTTCATTGACATTTTTCAGTATGATTGCGAACTCATCACCACCAATACGCGCCACTACATTATCACTACGAGTATACTTGCTCAGTACGCGACTGATATCAATCAACAAACGGTCCCCTGTCTCGTGCCCAATGGTGTCGTTGACATACTTAAAACGATCCAGGTCCAGATAGATAAGCGCATTCGTAGTACCTGCGCGTCTTGCTTCGCGTATTTCTCTGTCGAGTCTTAATTCAAAATATCGACGATTATAGAGTTCGGTCAGATGATCGTGTGTGGCCTGCCATCTGAGTTTCTCCTCCATCATCTATCTATCAGAAATAACACCGAAAGCCACAACCGAACCTTCAGCATCTTCGGTGGCACGCAAAGCATACACAGTGCAGTCGACTGGTATTTCTTTACCCGACTGATTATGAAATATGGTTTCCCAGTTCCGCAATTCATCTCCGGAAATATAGGATTCAAACAATTTGTCACTTTCGCCGGAGACGCTGCTGTCATCATGAAAACATTCATGCGCATACCGGCCTATAAGCTCATCGGCCTGACTGTAACCGAGCGCTTGCAGTGCCGCCGGATTCATAAAACTTATCAGGCCTTTTTTATCAACACCATAAACACCTTCACCCACCGATTCGAGAATAGCCGCCAGACGGTCACGCTGCTGATCGATTGATTTTTGTACCGAGATCAGGCGCTTCATCGAGGCGACGCGTGCAAGAAACAATTCTTCCGCTTCATTTTTAAACATGCACTCAATCGCACCTGCATCGAGACAGTCACGGATAACCTGATCAAGATAGGTTCCGGTAATCACGGCGGTCGTGATATGCGCAGTATCGGGATTGTCACGTAAGCGCTGACATAGTACATAACCATTTTCATCAGGCATGAAATAATCAACAATCGCCATATCAAAAGGCTGCTCAATTGCCATTTGATAAGCATGTGCCACCGAATCAGCTACCGATACCCGATAACCGTGCTGTTCCAGTAAACGGCTATAGTACGTGCGTATGCTGTTTGAATCATCGACAAACAATATCCGTATTTCTTCTTCGTCGGAAACGACCGGTGGCTCAACTCTTGTTTCTTCGGGCGCGAGCAAAGTTTGTAACGATGTAACCACTTCCTGATAACTTTCCCACGGCACAAGCGCTGACTTAGACCGCGTACTCATCCAGTTAATGATATCGAGTTCAGGGTCGTTACACAGAAAAATAACCGGGAGCAGGTTATAAGGCTCGGAATCGAGCAGAGATAAAAACTGTAATGAACTTGCGGTGTGTTTGTAATTCGGCCAGCCGATAACCACCGCATCCAGCACCTGATCCGTGGATTTCAGCGCAGCAACAGCTGAATCAATACTGTCGATCGCGAACAGTTCATAGTCCTGCTTCTGGATGCATTTGCCCAGTATATAACGCAGGGTGGCCGATTCTTCGACTACTAACACGCGTTGACTGGATGGACTCCCCGGCATAACACCTCTTTGTTGTGAACCCTGCCATGCGCACCTGCTTTAATCTTTGTCAGCACAGAGATGCAAACCGGGGTGTATTTCACATTGTTATCACCTTTTATATAGCTCTGATTTGCACCATTTCCATGCAGCTCATCGGCAGCCCTGACACTCCATCGCCGAACTGGCACCGCTCATACCTGGGCGCGGTCGCTATGGTCCAGAACAGGGATTGCGTGCACTGAAACGGTCGTAATGCCAGAGACCAGCGAGGCTGCTACAATAGCGCCACCCCTGTGATAGCGGAGACACACGTGTCAACTACCGGCCTTTTTCCCAATACCCGCATGCGCCGAATGCGGCGCGATGATTTTTCGCGCCGCCTGATGCGCGAAAATCGTTTGAGTACAGACGACCTGATCTACCCGATGTTTGTCATCGAAGGCTCAAACCAGCGCGAGACGGTGGCTTCGATGCCCGGGATCGAGCGCCTCAGCATCGACCAGTTACTGCTCGAAGCCGGCCAGTGCCAGGCGCTGGGAATACCCGCGATCGCACTGTTCCCGGTGGTCGGCGAAACCAGGAAATCAGACGATGCGCGTGAAGCCTTCAACCCGCAGGGCCTGGCGCAGCGCGCAGTGCGTGCGTTGAAACAGCAATTTCCCGAGCTTGGTGTGATCACCGATGTTGCCCTCGACCCCTTCACTTCACATGGTCAGGACGGCCTGATCGATGAGAGCGGCTATGTTCTGAATGATGCGACGATTGAAGTGCTGGTCAAGCAGGCGCTGTCACACGCCGACGCGGGTGCCGATGTGGTCGCGCCCTCGGATATGATGGATGGCCGCATCGGCGAGATTCGTGCCGCGCTGGAGGCGCATGGCCACAGCAACACCCGCATTCTGGCTTACGCTGCAAAATATGCCTCGGCGTTTTACGGCCCGTTTCGCGATGCGGTCGGCTCGGCAGGTAATCTTGGCAGTGGCAATAAATACAGCTATCAGATGGATCCGGCGAACACCGACGAGGCTCTGCGCGAAGTCGAACTCGATCTGCAGGAAGGCGCCGATATGGTGATGATCAAACCGGGCCTGCCTTATCTCGATATTGTGCGGCGCATCAAAGATCAGTTCGGCGCACCCACCTTTGTCTACCAGGTCAGCGGTGAATACGCCATGCTCAAGGCCGCCGCCCAAAACGGCTGGCTGGAGGAGCGCGCGGTGGTCATGGAAAGTCTGCTATCGATGAAACGTGCAGGCGCGAACGGCATCCTGACCTATTACGCAAAAACCGTGGCCGCCTGGCTGGCAGAATAAAGTGAGCGATCATCCTGACCGCTACGCGGTCTTTGGCAATCCGATCAAACATAGCCAGTCACCCAACATCCACGCGATGTTTGCAAAACAGACCGGGCAAAAACTCGAATACAAAGCCGTGCTGGTAGCACCTGATAGTTTCAAACAGGCGGTATACGATTTCGCACATCACGGTGGTAAGGGACTCAATGTTACCGTGCCATTCAAGCAGACCGCCTACGAGTTCGCAGACAGCCTGAGCACCCGCGCACAACAGGCAGGCGCGGTGAACACGATCATCATCAATGAATCTGAGTTCTACGGCGACAACACCGATGGCGTCGGTCTTGAACGCGATCTGCTAAACAACCACAAACTGATAATCAACAATAAACGTATTTTGTTACTCGGTGCCGGCGGTGCAGGACGCGGCGTGCTGGGTGCTCTGCTCGTACAGAAACCACAGCAACTCACGATTGCCAATCGAACCGCAGAAAGAGCAACAGAACTGGCGCAGGCTTTTTCAACGCTGGGCAATACCCACGGCTGCGGCTTTGCCGATCTGGACCCGCAAAGCTATGACATCATCATCAATGCCACCTCGGCCAGTCTGCACGGCGAATTACCACCACTACCCGAATCAATCATTGACTCAAACACTTTTTGTTACGACATGATGTACGCCAAAGAACCCACCGTATTCATGCAGTGGGCAAACACACATCATGCGGGTGGTGTCAGCGATGGTCTTGGCATGCTGGTGGAACAGGCGGCGGAATCATTCTGGCTGTGGCGCAATGTAAAACCCGAAAC
>CAYRNH010000185.1:0-5329 GCA_964425515.1 uncultured Thiotrichaceae bacterium
TGGTGCTGTCTAACTATGATGGTAAAACATGGCGCCGCGATGATGCGCCGGCATGGACAAAGCCAGAAATAAATTATGTGAAAGGTGTGAACGATGATATTCGTTATCGTGTGACACTGGAGCCACACCAGCAAAAATGGCTGTATACGCTTGATCTGGTCACTTCTTACGATACTCATTACAAATTAACGCATGAGCTGGAACTGCTGGCTAAAAATCGCATTAGCAATGTCATCAGCTATGATGCCAGCTCTTCGTTTTCTGCGCGCGACACCGGTTTGTATCCATCCGAACGTCGCAAGAACCTTGAATTGCCTGTTGGTTACAATCCCAGAACGCTGGAACTGGGTCGGAAGATGCGCGATATGGCAGGAGGTGATGATCGTAAGATTATTGCCAGTGTATTACAGTATTTTTCAAAACAGGCATTTTATTACACCCTGACACCGCCATTACTGGGGCGGAACGCCATGGATGATTTTCTGTTTAATTCGCGCCGTGGCTTTTGCGAACACTATGCCAGCGCCTTTGTTTATCTGATGCGCGCCGCCGGTGTTCCTGCAAGAGTGGTACTGGGTTATCAAGGCGGTGAGTTAAATCCGGTGGACGGTTATATGGTGGTGCGCCAGTCGGATGCGCACGCCTGGGCCGAAGTCTGGGTAGATAATAAATACTGGCTACGGGTTGACCCAACCGCCGCAGTTGATCCGCAGCGTATTGAAAATGGAATTCGTCATGCTGGATTAAATCCGCAGTATCTACCGCGCATGTTACTTGTCAGTAATGCTTTCATCAATCGCGCGCGATTTGTCTGGGACAGTTTCCAGAATGGCTGGAACCAGTGGGTAGTGGGTTTCGATGACAAACGCCAGCTTGCCTTGTTCAAAAAACTGGGTATCAATGATGTTGCGAAAAGCACCTTGATGCTGTGGCTGGTGCTCGCCATGACTGTGGCAGGCGCACTGGTTGCCTGGTGGGTATTTCGTTTTCGCAGCGATGACAACAGGGATCGGGTGCGAAAGGCGTACCACAAATTTCGTCGTCGACTCGCGCGTAAAGGTGTTGTTATTCATGAGCAGGATACGCCGCAGGAGCTGTTGATCAGAATACGTCAGACCCTGCCCGCAGTCGCGAGTCAGGCAGCAGCGGTTATTGAGCAATATCAGGCTCTGGTCTATGGCCTGGCGCGTACTAAAGAAACCGAAAAAGCATTCATACAGTTAGTACGACGATTCCGCTTTAGTTAGGAGTCGTATTGAAAGACATTGCTGCTGTTTTCCCGCCGTAGAAGGACTTTGTCAGAAGCGCCACATGAAGATTATATTCGCAACACACAGCGCTATTAGTAAAACGTGAACAGCCGTATGTAATTAATGCTGGCGCGTGGTATTGATTATTACTCTGCTTGAAACCGACATTATCGCTGTTGTGTTTTTTCTGAACATTCAAAACTATATCTTGTTGAAGCAATGTTATTGCAGGCAGTTGGTTTAATAAGTTGTATCCAGATGCTGATGCAGGTACTATTTGTTAAAAAATATACTGATATTTGAGGGCGATGGATGGGTCTTTACAAAAGCATTGAGAAACGAATCAACTGGATGAAAAACGTTGGGTTTGATAAGGCAACCGGATTTTATCGCTATAAAAGATTTGGTAAAAATGTCTACATTAGACATCCCAGGCATTTTCAGAAGGAAAAAGATCTGTTATGGGTGTGTGAGAATATTTTTTTTCACCACTATCGGCCAAAAGACGGTGATGTAGTGGTTGATCTTGGCGCGGGATATGGTGAGGAAGCTGTTTATCTCTCTACCTTCTCACCAAAGGTTAACTATATTGGTGTAGAGGCTCAGCCAGTCATTTATGAGTGCCTGGCTAACACATACAGGAATCTTGGTAGTACCTTCACCGCATCTCCGTATGTAATTTCAGAACGAGAATCGATAAAATTTATCAGCCAGTTTTCCTATTCCTCTGTGGGTGAAATCCCGGAAGGGTATATTGATGTGCCTACCATGCCGTGGGGCAGGTTCCTGCAGCGATACAATATTGACCGAATTGATTTATTCAAAATGAATATTGAAGGCGCAGAGAAAGAAATCCTGCAGCATATAAATGATTTCAGTTTTATTAAAAGATTTATTATTTCATGTCACGACTTCAGGGCGAATAATAATGAAGGCGAATGGTATCGTACCAAAGAGGAGGTGCTATCTATCCTCAAGAAAAATGGCTACAGTATAAAAACATTCAGTTATGGTATTAACTGGGCGGATGACTGGATCTATGCAGAAAAATAAACGATTTCAGGCTTAGTCATTCAATGACATTAAAGCGGATACCTTGTTTATATTTGCGTAGATGACGCTTACTTCGTTTGCCGGGCTATCGGACGGAATCTCATCAATAATTGATGCATCCAGACCGTTCTCGTTCAGTATATCGTTTAGCAGCTGCCTCATGCTGATAGCGAGACCGCTGCCAACATTGTAAACTTCACCAGCTTGCCCTCTGGTCGCGATAGCAAGGTACATTGCGCAGGCTTGTTTGATATCAATATAGTCTCGCTTCGAGCTGAGATTTCCCACCGTGATTCGTTTGGCTTTATTGTTTTTTACATCTCTTATCTGTTTTTCTACGCGACCAATGAAAAGCTTTTCGGACATGCCTGAGCCAAGAAGATTAAAGGTGCGGGCCACTACGACTTCGAGACCATGTTGATTGGTGTACAGGGGCGCTAATAGTGATTGCGTGGCTTTGGACCAGCCGTATACACTCAAGGGGTTTAATGCTTGCAATTCAGTTACAGGGTTGTCGTTATTGCTGAGCTTTCCATATTCGGCTGCGCTGCCCATTATCATGATGCGCGCGTCTTTTTTATGTTTAACAGCAGCGTCCAGGATGTTCCTGGTGGATAGAACATTGCCCTGATAATCGGTTTCAAAATTATTGCTGAAGCTGCCGGCGACGTGAAAAATATGGGATGGCTGAGTATTTCTAATTAATTTTTCAACCTGATTGAAATCGGTTAGCTCACAAGGAACGGTGTTCGGAATACTGGTTGGTGCTCTGGCTGTGCCGGTACAATGAATTTGTGGCTGGCTGTCAAGGTATTCAATCAGGTGCCTGCCAACAAACCCTGTTGCGCCTGTAACCAGTGCCTTCACTGCAGAAACTTGAAGCGTTTGGAAAATTCAGCGAAATGCTCATCGGCATAGGCATAGTCATCGGGGCGACCAATGTCCAGCCAGAAGCCTTCGAATGGCTGTATGGTGATGTTATCGCCGCGTGCAATCCCATCCAGCATGAGTTGATCGAAGCCGTAACTTGCGCCTTTCGCAAGGCCATCAATGACTCGTTTGTTGATGCAGTAGATGCCCATGCTGACATCGAAATGGTATTCCGGTTTTTCACGGAATGCGGTTAAGCGGTTTTGTTTATTGTATTCCAGAACACCAAAATCGACTTTGACATCGCGGCGAAATGAGGAAACTGAAACGTCAGCATTATTCGCAATATGGGTATCGATAAATTTTCTATAATCGAGATCACACAGGATGTCGCCATTCATTACCAGGAAGTTCTCCGGCAAATCATTTATCAGGGTTAAAGGCCCGATGGTATTGAGAGGTGTGTCTTCGAGAGAATAGTCAATTTTGATGCCCCATTTTTCACCATCACCGAAAAACGCCTGAATCAGATTTGCCAGGTGATTGACGGCCAGTGTGACGTGGCTGAAACCGGCATCGGCTAGCTGCATCAGCACGACTTCCAGAATTGAATATTTGCCACCAATGGGTACCAGTGGTTTTGGAATAAGGGTGGTGTAGGGTTTCAGGCGTGTGCCTTTGCCGCCGGCTAAAATTACTGCGCGCATGCGCTTCTCCGTATTAAATATTGTAGAGCCATTCTTTATAACGGTTGAGGTTGCCGGGCTGTTTAAACCATGTAATGGTTTCGAGCAAACCTGCTTCAAGATCGTGCCTGGGTGTCCAGTCTGTCAGTGTGGTGATTTTTGTATTGTCACCGAGCAGGCGATCTACTTCTGACTTATCGGGCCTGACACGCTTTTCGTCAAGCCGAATACTGGCGTCAGGTTTTAATTCGCTGATGAGAAAGTTCGCAATATCGCCGATACTGCGTTCTGCACCGGTAGCGATATTAATTTCTTCGCCGACCGCCTTGTCTGATTCAGCCAGCGCGATAAAGCCTTCTGCGGTATCGACCACATAATTGAAATCGCGAGTCGGTTCCAGGCTGCCCAGTTTAATTTCGTCTGCGCCTGACATTAACTGGGTGATGATTGTCGGTATGACCGCGCGAGCTGATTGCCTTGGCCCGTAGGTATTGAATGGACGCACTATGGTCACCGGGGTATCAAATGAGCGGTAGAACGATTCTGCAATTCTGTCAGCGCCTATCTTGGTTGCGCTGTAGGGCGATTGTCCCTGGTAGGGATGCTTTTCGTCGATGGGTACATATTGCGCTGTACCATAGACTTCAGATGTTGAAGTTACCAGTACACGCGTCACATTACATTGGCGCGCCGCCTGCAGAATATTCAGGGTGCCCTTGATATTAGTGTCGACGTATGAATCGGGTGAATGGTATGAAAACGGGATGGCGATTAAAGCAGCGAGATGAAATACCACGTCGCAACCTTGCATCGCAGTCAGGACTCCGTTGGGGTCACGAATATCCCCGGCAAATACGTCGAGATTTTTCAGTTGCTCAGCGGGTAATGAATCCAGCCAGCCCCATGAATTGAAAGAATTGTAATAAACGAAAGCGCGGACATCGTGGCCGCGTGCGATCAGGGCTTCGACCAGATGGCTGCCGATGAAGCCATCAGCGCCTGTGACCAGGATTTTTTTACCTTGTAAATTCATCTAAATGTTCCACAGCAGTTCTACGCCGAGTCGCGCACCGGCAAATCTTACATGACATGCTGAGCTGGTGCATACTATATGGATATTATTATGGTGTACGGCTGGGTCAGGCCGTCTGATTGTGGCGAACAAGGACGTGCCTGGAATATGAGTGCTTATGATATACATCAGTAATGTTCTAGTTCGATGAACTCAGCTCCTGAAGCTTTATTGTCGGCTATTCCAGACACGCTGCAGGCGCAGGTTTCTGACTACTGGCAGCAGTGGCTTGTTGCTGGTGAAAATGCTGAACATGTTGCACCACGAGATTTGCCTTTGCTAGGGAAAATGTGGGCCTGCAGCGAATTTGCCGCCCATCTCTGTCTGCGCAAACCGGGTCTCCTGCATGCGCTGCTCGCTGAAGATCTGATGAGTCCGCGTACACTGCAGGATTATCG
>CAYRNH010000186.1:0-4014 GCA_964425515.1 uncultured Thiotrichaceae bacterium
CACAAAAGAACGCAGACCCAGCTCGACTGGTATAGCAGCCATCAGGAATATCTCGAACGCGTGATCGACCGCGCTGAGCCGTTTTTACACTATATTCTGACCGAGGCTCAAAAGCGCAAACTGCCGACCGAAATGGTCTTGCTGCCAATAGTAGAGAGCGCCTTCCAGCCTTTCGCCTACTCCCACGGCCGCGCCGCCGGCCTCTGGCAGTTCATACCCTCCACCGGCAAAATCTATGGCCTCAAGCAGAACTGGTGGTACGACGGTCGCCGCGATATCCACGCTTCGACCCAGGCCGCACTGGATTATCTGCAAAATCTTGGTGAACAATTCAATGGCAACTGGCTGCAGGCGCTCGCGGCCTACAATGCGGGTGCGGGCAATGTTCTGCGCGCCATCCGCGAAAACAAAAGACACGGCAGGCCGACCGATTTCTGGCATTTGCACCTGCCACGCGAGACTGAGGCCTATGTACCCAAGTTACTGGCACTAAAGGAAATTATTACCCACCCCGGGCTATATGATGTCAGCCTGCGTTGCGTGCCTTTCGCGCCCGGCTTCAAAGTGGTCGATGTGGGCTCCCAGATCGACCTTGCCCTGGCTGCCAAACTGGCCGGTATCGATACCGACACACTGTATATGTACAATCCCGCGTTCAATCGCTGGGCAACCCCGCCGGATGGGCCTTATAAACTGATTCTGCCTACCGAAGCGGCGATTACTTTTCAGGACAATCTCAAAGTGTTCCCGGATGATAAGCGCATCACCTGGCGCAGGCACAAGATCCGTCCAGGCGAGACTCTAAGCGTCATTGCGGTCAAATACCGCACCACAACTCGCCAGCTTCGCAAAGTCAACAAGCTTCGCAACAATATGATTCGCGCCGGACATTATCTGATTATCCCTGTCGCCAGTCGCGGCCGCAGCGCCTACAGCCTCACTGCCAGCATGCGTAGACAGACGACACAAAATATCACCCGCGGTCAGAGAAAAATAGCGCATGTGGTCAAATCTGGCGAAAGCTTCTGGGAAATCGCCCGCGATTACCACGTCGATATGCATAAATTGGCGAAATGGAACGGCATGGCAACACGTGACCCGCTGCGGAATGGACAGAAGCTGGTGATCTGGAAAAAAACCTCAACGTCTGCGACATCCCCACATACTCTCAACAACTCTGCCAGCATGCGGACCATTTCCTACACAGTCCGAAACGGTGACTCCCTGTCACGCATCGCTGATCGTTATCGGGTCAGCGTTAATGATCTCGAGCGCTGGAACAATATCGAGGGCAAATATCTGCAGCCCGGGCAAAAACTCAAGCTGCTGATCGATGTGCGCAATCAGGGCTGATCTGATACCAGACCACAAACCTCGGTTAAAAACTGCAGGAATATTGCCTTTCTCAGGTTTCGCCTGTAACTTATGAGCCCAGCACTCTACCCGCTACCACGGACTGATAAAACAACACGTTAACCTCTCATGAGCATCAAAATTACATTCAAGGATATCAGCCAGTATCAGCCTCTAAATTCGCTCAACCCCGAAAGCATCAAGGAAATCGCGAACAAGCTCAAAGTCCTTGAATTCAAACCAGGCGAAACACTCTTCAAACAGGGTGATACTGACAGCGACCATCTTTATCTTCATACGGGCAAGGTTGAATTCTTCGAAGGTAAAAATTCGATCAAAAAACTTGAGGCTGGAACCGAAGAAGCGCGTGCATCACTGGGACACGTGATTCCTCGCAATATGAGTGCGGTAGCATTATCCGACGTTATTGCGCTCAAGGTGAACGGTGACCTACTCGACATGATGCTCACCTGGGACCAGACCGGAAACTTCAAGGTTGAAGACCTCAATGGACCCGGTGAAAACGAAGACTGGATGTCGCGCATACTACAAACCGAAGCCTTTCACCGCATTCCGCCTTCCAGTATCCAGACGATCTTCACCAGTCTGGAAGATATTCAGGTAAAACCCGGTGACGCCGTCATCAAACAGGGTGACCCGGGGGATTATTTTTATATCGTCAAGTCTGGCCGCTGCATGGTGACACGCAAAATGCCAGACCAGAACAAGGATATCAAACTGGCAGAACTCAAAGCAGGCGATTCATTCGGTGAAGAAGCGCTGATCTCGGACAGTGTACGAAATGCAACCGTGGTCATGTTAAGCGAAGGCGTACTGAGCCGCTTGTCAAAAGAACAATTTCTGGAACTACTCAACGAGCCTCTGCTCGACCGAATCGAATATGCTGCTGCGAAAGAAAAAGTCGCCAACGGTGAAGCAAAGTGGCTGGATATACGCTTACCCGCTGAATACGCATCAGCACATCTGAAAAATTGTGAACACATCCCACTCATTTTTCTGCGCATGAAAGCAGAAACGATGGATAAGTCCGTGCATTACATATTATATTGCGACACCGGGCGCCGCAGCTCATCCGCTTCTTTCCTGCTCAATGAACGCGGTTTCACTACTTCAGTATTAATAGGCGGCATGAAAGACATCCCCGCCGAAGACATGGAAGGCAGTAACATTCCGAGTTGATGTAAAAAAGAAACGACCAAAAATTGAACCACAGAGGCACAGAGAACGCGGAGAAAAGCTTTTAATTCTGGTTAATAAAAATAACTATAATAATTTCGCTTACAAAGCCACACTATCATGTGGCTCACGACTTAACAATAATATTTGTTTTCCTCCGAGTTCTCTGTGTCTCTGTGGTTCAGCTTTAAATCTTCGCCTTATGATATATACTTTAATCTAACCCTCAAACCCCGGGATCTTGCTGTGATCGACTTCGTCGATCTGGTTTTCGGGTAAAAACGCTTCCGCATATCGCATGTACACTTTATTGCGTACGAACACATCAAAAATATCCGGGTCAACATGATTATCTTGTTTCATGAAACCCAGAATATTTAAACATTCAGTTAACGGTTTACCTGTTTTATACGGGCGATCACTGGCGCTGAGCGCTTCGAAAATATCAGCGATCCCCATCATACGCGCCTGCAATGACATCTGTTCACGGGTCAGGCCTCTGGGATAACCTTTGCCATCCATGCGCTCGTGATGACCACCTGCGTATTCGGGAACATTGATTAAGTGGCGCGGGAATGGCAGCTTTTCCAGCATTTTGATGGTGACCGCCATATGGTTATTGATCACTTCACGTTCTTCTGCGGTCAGAGTTCCGCGTGAGATGGTGAGATTTTTTATTTCGTCTTCATTAAAAAATTTCGCCTCAACACCATTTGCATCTACCCAGCCGTATTCACCAATGTCCCGGATACGCTGCTGCGCGTCTTCGTCCATAAACTCACCGCCAATGTTACTATGGCGAACAAAGTCGCGGTCTTCATTGAGCCGCTTTATCCTGCTTTCGTATTCAGCCTCTATGTCTGAGCAATCAGCATCGGGCTTATCTGTTTTTCGAGCGATGATATTCTCGAGCATGGCGATGCGCGCATCACGTTTTAGCACTTCAAAGCGGGTATCCACCGTGTGAATTCGATCATAAATAGTTTCCAGTTTGGTGGCCTTATCAACCACATATTCAGGTGTGGTGACTTTGCCACAATCGTGCAACCAGCCCGCGATTTTGAGTTCATATCGATCACTGTCGGTCATATGAAAATCTTTTAAAGGCCCATCATTTTGATTGTGACAGGCTTCAGCGATCATCATGGTAAGCTCTGGGACACGTTTACAGTGTCCACCTGTGTATGGCGACTTTTCGTCGATGGCACCCGCAATCATCTGGATAAATGACTCAAACAATTCGCGTTGCTGTTCGATCAGTCGTGTATTGGTTATGGCAACTGCGGCCTGTGATGCCAGAGACTCCGCCAGTTTCTGATCGGACGCAGTGAACTCGCGAGTTTCATTGCTATCTTCATCCTGCGCATTGATCAGCTGGAGCACACCGATGATGTCGCCCTGATGATTTTTCATCGGAATAGTCAGAATCGATTTTGTACGATATCCCGTTTGATGATCAAATTT
>CAYRNH010000186.1:4114-5315 GCA_964425515.1 uncultured Thiotrichaceae bacterium
TCGGCGCGAGTCAGCTCCATCGCGCCCATGAGAATATTATCGCAGACCGCATCGATATTTTTCTCTGCAGAAAGTGCAATGCCAATTTCATTAAGACGCGCAATCCGCGCCAGCATTTTGTCCATGGTTAATATCCCGATACTTCGTTTATTAACAGTTGTGCTGCCTGTGTTTTATCGGATTACAAAATAATCTACTGTTTATCAGATCACAGTTTTGTTATTTTTGTACACCACCGCGTGTCAGCTCGGCCGGAGACAATAAGCGTTCCAGCTCTGCACGCTTTAAGTCGGTCAGTTCTTCCGCGACATCGATCACCGCGCGGCCTTCGGCGTAGGCCTGTTTGGCAATTTTCGCACCCAGCTCATAACCAATAACACGATTGAGCGCAGTGACCAGGATAGGATTTTTTGCCAGCGCCTGTTCGATATTGGCGTGATTCACGCTAAAGCCCGCAACCGCTTTCTCGGCCAGAATGATGGCTGCATTGGTCAGCAGTTCGATGCTTTGCAACAGGTCATACGCCACCAGCGGCAGCATGACATTGAGCTGGAAATTACCCGACTGGCCCGCAATGGTCATCGCCGCATCATTGCCGATAACCTGCGCGCAGACCATGGCCACCGATTCAGGAATCACCGGATTGACCTTGCCCGGCATGATACTACTGCCCGGCTGTAAGGCTGGCAGCGCAATTTCACCGATACCGGCCAACGGCCCGCTGTTCATCCAGCGCAGATCATTGGCGATCTTCATCATGCTGACCGCCACAGTTTTCAGCTGGCCGCTGAGCGAGACCGCCGCATCCTGGGCGCTCATGCGTTCGAAACGGTTTTCAGCGACCTTGAATTCAACCCCGGTGGCGCGGCTCAGCGCAGCCGCAACTTCGTTGCCAAATTCTGGCAGTGCATTGATCCCGGTGCCCACCGCCGTGCCGCCGATGGCGAGCTGCTGAATATCGGGCAACACGCTGGAAATCCGCTGCCTGCCCAGCATGATCTGCTGCGCCCAGCCCGAGAGCGCCTGACCCAGGGTGATCGGCATGGCATCCATCAGATGGGTACGGCCGGTGGTGACAACGTCTTCCAGTTCTTCGGCACGCAGTGCAATCGCTGATCTGAGCTGCTCCAGCGCTGGCAACAGGCGCCGCTGGCAGGCCAGCGCCGCGCTGACGTGCAGCGCAGTGGGAATGACATCGTTG
>CAYRNH010000187.1:0-5306 GCA_964425515.1 uncultured Thiotrichaceae bacterium
CAGGCGCTTTCTGATGCGCTGGAAACAGGCACCATGCAGCATGCGCGCAGCATGTTGAACGAACTGTCGCCTGCAGAAATTGGTCACCTGCTCGAATCATTACCCCATACCGAACGTTTAATTATCTGGGACCTGGTTGATCAGGAAAAAGATGGTGAAGTCCTGCTCGAAGTGGGCGAAGAAGTTCGTACCACTCTGATCCGCGACATGACATTGCAGGACCTGGTGAACGCAGCCGAAGGCATGGATGTCGATGACCTGGCTGACTTTATTCAGTCATTGCCGGATCGTGTCACCACCCAGGTACTGACTTCACTCGATGCCCAGCACCGGGAATTGCTGGAATCGGTACTGTCCTACCCGGAAGACAGTGCTGGTGGTTTGATGAACACCGACACCGTCACCGTGCGCAAGCAGGTGACGCTGGATGTGGTGCTGCGCTATCTGCGCATTCTCGGCACTCTGCCCGATAACACCGACAACCTGATCGTCACCACGCGCAAGAATACCTATGTCGGCACTCTACCCCTGTCCACCCTGCTCACCTCTTCGCTCGATCTGACCGTGGGTGAAGTCATGAAGCGCGACACCGAAATGGTGAACGCCAACATGAAAGATGTCGAGGTCGCCAAAATATTCCAGGCACACGACCTGGTCTCCGCGCCTGTAGTGGACGACAACATGAAACTACTGGGCCGCATCACGGTCGATGACGTGGTCGACGTGATTCGTGATGAAGCCGAGCACTCAGTACTGAGCATGGCCGGCCTCAACGAAGAAGAAGATTTATTCGCACGTGTCATACCCAGCGCACGCCGCCGCGCGGTCTGGCTGGGCTTCAATCTGATCACTGCCTTTATGGCTTCCTGGGTGGTATCGAATTTTGAAGGCACGTTGCAGAAAGTCGTCGCACTCGCGGTATTAATGAATGTAGTCGCCAGCATGGGCGGCATTGCCGGCACCCAGACCCTGACGCTGGTGATCCGGGGTATCGCGCTGGGTCAGGTCAGCCGTAGCAACAAGCGATGGTTGATGGCCAAAGAAATAATCGTCGGCCTGCTCAACGGCATCATCTGGGCGGTGGTGGTCGCAGTGATAGCGCTGATCTGGTTTGACAGCGTAAAAATCGGCCTGGTGATCGCGGCCGCGATGGTGATCAATCTGGTCGCAGCGGCCACCGCCGGCGTCCTGCTACCGCTGGTGATGAGTAAAATGAATATCGATCCGGCCCTGGCCGGCAGTGTGGTCTTGACCACGGTCACAGACATCGTCGGCCTGTTTGCCTTTCTTGGCCTGGCGACTTTGTTTTTAGTGTAATCACTAGAGGATTTTACATGGCTACATCAACTATCGTTGTGCTGGTAATCATCGCTGTTCTCGTGCTGTATGTTATTGGCATTTTCAATTCGCTGGTCAGCCTGCGCAATCGCTACAAAAACGCGTTCGCCCAGATCGAAGTCCAGCTGAAACGACGCTATGATTTAATCCCTAATCTGGTTGAAACCGCCAAGGGCTATATCAAACACGAACGCGAAACTCTGGAGGCCGTGATCGCAGCACGCAATACGGCTGCACAAGGTCTGGCGGCCGCTGCAGCCGACCCCGGTAATGCGAGCGCCATTAAGGAACTCGGTGGCGCGGAAAAAAACCTGGGTGGCGCCATGGGCCGATTTAATATGGTGATGGAAGCCTACCCGGATTTAAAAGCCAACCAGAACATGATGCAGCTGTCTGAAGAACTCACCAGCACTGAAAACAAGGTCGCGTTCTCACGCCAGGCGTTCAATGACGCGGTCATGGCTTACAATACTTATAAACAGTCTTTCCCGCAGGTCATACTGGCCGCCAGCTTCGGCCATGCCCAGGATGCCAGCCCGCTGGAATTCGAAGACAGTGCAGCGATTCAGGCCGCGCCCAAAGTTTCGTTCTAAATAGCGTATTCATATGTTGCGCGCATCGAACAATATGAGTCTTCGATCGTATACGTCTGTGTGCACGAAATGAATTTTTTCGAATCACAACAAAACGCGCGCACCAACACCACCCGCCTGGTGGTGCTGTTCGTGCTCGCAGTGATCTGCCTGATCGTGCTCACCAATATTCTGGTAGCGGTTGCTCTGGGCGTTATTCAGCCCGCGCAGCTCAACAGTCTGGGCAATGGTCAGGGCTGGCAAAACAATCTGGACTGGCAGACCTTCATGCTCATCAGCGCAGCAGTGATCGCGGTGGTAGGCGTCAGCAGTTTGTACAAAATGGCCGCGCTCTCCGGCGGTGGCGCCAGCGTCGCCGAAATGATGAACGCCGAACTCGTGGTCAATGATAGCGGCGACATCAACAAACAAAAAATTCTCAACGTAGTAGAAGAAATGGCGATCGCCTCGGGCACGCCGGTGCCTGCGGTGTACCTTCTCGATGAGGACGGCATCAATGCATTTGCAGCTGGCTACAAACCGGGCGATGCGATCATCGGCATCACCCGAGGCGCGATTGAAACCCTGTCGCGCGAACAGTTGCAGGGCGTCATTGCACACGAGTTCAGCCACATTTTTAATGGCGACATGCGGCTCAATATTCGCCTCATCGGTGTACTGAACGGCATCCTGGTGATCGGCATGGTCGGTTATTTCATTCTGCGCTCCGCAGCCTATGGCGGCCGGGTTCGTGTACGCAGCTCAAAAAATGACAACGGTGGCGGCATCATTTTTCTCGGCATCGGCCTGATAGTCATCGGCTACGCCGGCACTTTTTTCGGTAATCTGATCAAGGCTGCGGTCAGTCGCCAGCGCGAATATCTGGCCGATGCCAGTGCGGTGCAGTTCACTCGCAACCCTGAAGGTATCGCGGGCGCATTAAAACAGATCGGCGCGAGCAGCGCAGGCTCACTAATAGAAAACCCCAACGCGGCAGAAATCAGCCATACTTTTTTCAGCCAGGGTGTGACCACTTTTTTAAGCGGCCTGTTCGCCACGCACCCGCCACTGGAAGCCCGAATTCGTGCGATCGAACCCAACTGGAATGGCGAGTTTGTTGTCAGCACCAGCAAAAAACCGGCAACAGAGCAAACAGCGGAAACCACCCAACCATCGCAAAAAGAAAAACTGGCTGGCATTTTCACTACGGCCGCAGTACTCGACCATATCGGCAATCCGCAGGCCGAGCATCTGCAACACGCACAGAAACTGCTGGACAGAATACCCAGCGTGGTCAAACGCTACGCGCACGAGCCCCACGGCGCACGCGCGTTGATCTATGTATTACTGATCGGCGATGATGCCGACATTCGTGAAAAGCAGCTCGCACATCTGAAACAACACGCCGACCCCGGAGTTTACGATGATTGCGTCAAACTGCTGGAATGGACCAATGCGATCGACGCCGACCAGCGTCTGCCGCTGATCGATATATCTATGCCTTCGCTGCGCCAGCTCTCGGACAACCAGTACGCGCTGTTCATGAACAACATGGATGCATTGATCAAAATGGATGGAAAAATCAGCTTGTTTGAATGGTCGTTGCAACGCATAGTGAAACACCATCTGGCGCCGGTGTTCGCCAAAACCATAAGGCCGGCTACGATACTGACCATTTCGCAAACCAGGCCGGAATGCGAAACCGTGTTGTCATTCCTGATCCACGCCTGCAAACAACAGCACATGAGCGACGAAGAAGTCTTCGCACTCGCGCAGAACAACCTGGGCGTCGATGGATTGCAGTTTCAGGGTCTCAGCAGTCTCAGCCTCGACAGGCTCGATCAGGCGATTCACAAACTCAACCAGCTCAAGCCGCTGGAAAAACCGGCTTTGCTGAAAGCCTGCGCTGCGGCGATCAGCGCGGATGATGTCATCACCCCAACGGAACACGAGTTGTTGCGTGCGATTGCGGATACTCTAGATTGTCCGATGCCACCGTTGCTGGCGTAGGTTTTACAGGTGGGCATGGGCGCCCACGCCCGTCATCCCCGAAGATTTTGTTTATAAAAACTAAAAGCGCGGGTGACTGACTCGCAGCAAATGGCTTGATTTTGCGTTGACGCTGCGACAGGCTTATCAACAACGGGCCAGATTACCCCCCCCTTGCGATCTCAGCTTCACCCATTTCTGAAGGAAGACGCTTGTGATGGAAAATAATATACCTTTTGACCCATCCCAGATAAGCGTCTTCTGTACGAATACTGTAATGATATACGCGAAGAACTTCGCGCATTTGATCGCGCAGGCATGACCGCCCCATGAACACTTCCATGTCCGTTTACAACAACGTTTCAGGCTCTCTGATTCAAAATCAAAATGCAATTTTTATTGTGACCTGGATATGGGCATCAATAACCATGTCTTTATACATCAAAAAAGGCCAGGGCTCATCGCTGTTTTTAAACCCCTATCTGATGTTCTCCAGCAATACATTTACAGATGAAGGACAGCCGTATTTCCGAAAGACAAGAGTCATTCCAGGCGCATCATTCTTATTGTTTCTATTGGCCGTGATATTTCTTGAGTATTTTTCAAAATAATGACAATAATGCCTAACAAATCATCTATGGACGCCTCCGCTCGTGTGTGACGCTCGGAAAAATGCGCCTCGTAACTCACAGTCCAACCGTTATAACCACAAATGAAAATAAGCACATCAATAAGGCTTCAGTATTCAGGGCTAGCGACTGCTCTAATTTCTTCGGGTTTTGCTTTTGGTGCAGCAGGCCTGGCAATTGGCATTATTCTGTTATTTGTTGGGCAGCTAGCAATACTTTATTCAGTATCATCCAAAACCTGCCCATCATGTGGGAACAACGTCTTATCAGCAAGCCCTGAGCAAAAGCAATATTCCACGGGTTACCAATCTGCGCTATTAAGCCTAATCGCTGGTAGGTGTAGCGTATGTAAATCAAAGCTATAACAAAACCCGGGGCAGATACCAATGCCTGCCAATATAGCTTTTGTGTTATTCATATCAAAAAATATTCCGAAAAAAAACTGTGATCTGATTTTTCCGATTTTCCCATTTTTTTCTACTATAAAACCCTGTAGTGTAATGCATAATAAAAATTATTAAATTCAAGTTTGGAAAGCGCGAGTTATGCTAACTAAAAACGATATACCTAATGGCGTGATATTTAATGCTTACCCTGACAGCATTGGCCAGAATCTCACTGATACGATCAACATGCTCAAACGGCCGGAATTCAAAGACGCTTTTTCCTTGTTTTATATTCTGCCTACCATTTTTCATAGCGATCTGGATCGCGGCTTTTCCATCATTAATTACGACATCAATAAAGAACTGGTGAATCCTCAGGATCTGGACGAACT
>CAYRNH010000188.1:0-2080 GCA_964425515.1 uncultured Thiotrichaceae bacterium
GATCGTGTATCATCAAAAATATCTTTTATCGCTGCACAAATTTCATCGGTGCTGACCGTAATCACCTCATCGACGCATAATTTTGCCAGCCGAAATGATTCGCGGCCCACCTGGCGCACCGCAACGCCATCGGCAAAAATACCGATACGATCAAGCACCACACGACGATTTTTTTTCAATGCTGCCGCCATGCCCGCGGCATCTTCCGGCTCGACCCCGATGATTTTTGTTTGCGGGCGCAAATATTTTATAAATGTGCCCACACCTGCAATCAGGCCACCGCCACCGACAGGGATGAATACCGCCTCAATATCTTCGGGATACTGGCGCAGAATCTCCACGCCAATCGTACCCTGGCCGGCAATCACATCGGGATCATCGTATGGATGCACAAACTCCAGGTTTTTTTCTGCCGCCAGCTTGATCGCATGCTCATAAGCGTCGTCATAGGTATCGCCGATCAAAATCGCTTTGGCACCATAGGACTGCACTGCTTTTACCTTGATTCCGGGTGTGGTTTTGGGCATCACAATAGTCGCATGTATACCCAACTTGCTTGCTGCAAGCGCTACTCCCTGAGCGTGGTTGCCAGCCGAAGCGGCGATCACACCACTGAGTTCTTTCTGCCGTGTCAGCTGGTAAATACGGTTGTACGCGCCACGTAATTTAAATGAAAAAACGCTTTGCAGGTCTTCACGCTTGAGTAATATCTTATTCTCCAGGCGTTTACTCAGATTGCGAGAAAGCTCGAGTGGCGTCTCCACAGCAACGTCGTAAACCCGAGCAGAGAGAATTTTTTCGATGTATTTTGTTGTCATTGACGGCACTAACCTGACTTACTGTGATTGCTCAGACTATAACAGAGCACGGTTAACGGGGCGAGGCTCTTCAGAAAGCCACCGCTTAAAAACTGGCCGCGAAATACGCAAAGAACGCGAACCCTATCGGCTGATAATCTTAAAGCCTGGCTCAAACTATCAGAGACCTTCTCTAAATAATCCGCGCTATTCCAGGCAATTTGCTGAACATTTTGCGTTATTTGCGTATTTTGCGGCTGGCTTTGTATTTCTCTCACCCCGGGCAATAAGTAGATTCGCCAGCCCGGACCAACCCAGCCTGAGCACATTGTTGTCAATTACCCATGTCTGTGCTGTAAAATGCCTGCTCTATAATGAACAGAATTAATCACAGGTGAAACCATGACTCAGGATGAAATGAAACTAAAAGCCGCTGAAGCCGCGCTCGAATATGTTGTTGCCGATTCTATTGTGGGCGTGGGCACAGGCTCAACCGTAAACCATTTCATTGACTTGCTAGCAGGTATCAAAAACAAAATCGAGGGCGCGGTATCCAGCTCCGAGGCCTCCACCGAACGCATGAAAAAACACGGTATTCGAGTGTACGACCTCAACGATGTCAATGACATTCCTGTGTATATCGACGGCGCTGATGAATCCGACCATTATCTCAATCTGATCAAGGGTGGCGGCGGCGCGCTGACCCGAGAAAAAATCATCGCCGGCGCCAGTGATAAATTTGTCTGCATTGCCGATGAAAGCAAGCTGGTCGATGTGCTTGGTGAATTCCCGCTGCCGGTAGAAGTGATCCCGATGGCACGCAGTTATATCGCGCGCCAGCTGGTCAAACTCGGCGGCCGTCCGGTGTGGCGCGAAAACTTTATTACTGATAATGGAAACCTGATTCTCGATGTACACGATCTGAAAATCATGGAACCGGTCAAACTTGAAAACGAAATCAACAAAATGGCGGGGGTAGTCACTGTTGGCCTGTTCTGCAACCGGCCTGCCGATGTGCTGATTCTGGGCACACCACAGGGCGCGCGAACCGTTTTATCAAAATAGCCATTAGCCGCAAAGGACGCGAAGATCGCAAATAAAAACTTTGTTACATAACAGGCTAAAATCACTAGCACCGTATTGAATTGCTACCACAGTGTATTACGCACATTATTTTGCGTATTTCGCGTCCTTTGCGGCCAATATCTTTTTCTCCAGACGAAAAAAAAACGGGATCCGAAGATCCCGTTTTTTAATTCCGCTCTGAAAAAATCAGATCAGAA
>CAYRNH010000188.1:2180-5299 GCA_964425515.1 uncultured Thiotrichaceae bacterium
TTGAGCTTTCATACTGTGCACTGATCTTGCCGGCACCGCCCATATTGTACATACCACCAATCTTGGATGATTTATAGCTAATGTTACCACCACCAGCAGTTACACCGTCATCCGCGTACGCAGCGATAACTTCAAAATTACCGCCGTTGAAGCCAAAGCCCAGGGTCTTGCCCTTAGCACCGTTAGCACTACCGGGTTTAGTAACTGGACCACCGTTGTCTGGATCATAGGTCAGGCGGAAATTCACTGCACCCATCGCCATGCTGTAACCCATGGATGTGCTAAGGAAGCCATTCTGGCCGAAAGCACCACCGTTACCAACTTTACCAGTCATACCACCGTTACCGCGTGCTTGCAGTAAAGTAGCGTTGTACGGATCGTAGTTAACACCACCGAAATATTTGTACGCCGATTTAATACGACCGAGTTCTACTGTGCCCATACCGGTTTTCAGGCCGACCCAGGTTTCACGTGCTTTCAGTGCAGTCGAACTATTACCGGTAGTATCAAGTCCATATTCCAGCTTGGCGAGTGCCGCCATGCCTTCGCCGAGGTCTTCTTTGGATTTTACACCAAGACGACCATCGCCATTATCGGCAGTCTGAATACCTGTCATATCGCCGCCCCAGCTGCCAACTTCGAACTGAGCAAGCCCGTAGACTGTTGTGTCATCTGCAAATGCAGCACCCGAGACCAGAAGGCCTGAAGCGACTGCCACAGTTATAAGAGATTTTTTCATTATGCAAGACTCCTGCATTGGTTTTTTATGATCATAGCTATGATAACAAATTGTACGCGGCATCCAAAACGCTTCCCCCAATAAAGCGGTTTGCTTTATCTAAAAAAGCTGCGGAAACCACAATAGTCTTCAGCACTGTTACTATTACAAATATGTGACAAATACCGAAGATTACGGGGAGTATATGCAGATAAATACGAATTGCAAGAGCAATTCATTTCTACATTAGCATGCGCTTATATTGCTTTAGACATCTATATACAAGAGCGCAAACTATTGTCTGCACAACTTCATTCTAATGTTGCACCCGCAAACCATCAACGGTGGTACTGGATGAACAAATTACATCACCGGTAGCAAATATCACCTTCAAAAACCGTGATAATTTTAATTTCAGGTGACGCTTTGTCACAGACAAACTATATTCCAGTTAGTTTTCCTCTTTGTGCAATGAACAACTTCTATGCTTGTTTACAAAACAACAAATTTTGTCCACAGCAGTTTAGTTTCGTATTCAGAAAATAGATGCGTGTTTGATGCGAGCAAATAAAATATATAAAACAAACGCCCAACTTTGGTCATGGCACTGCGAACAAAGTTCAAATTTATTCACACCACAGAAACAATAAAGCCCCACTACTGGGGCTTATAATAATTTGGCTGGGGAACTAGGATTTGAACCTAGATTGACGGAGTCAGAGTCCGCTGTCCTGCCGTTAGACGATTCCCCAAAAACAGGTACGCGGGACAGCTCGGTAGGGCGCAATAACCAACGGGCATTGCGCCGAATGAAATAAACATGCGGCGCATTACGGCTACCGCCTAATGCGCCCTACACCCAGCCAGGCTATTGATAGATGAACAACCCGGCCCGTTTGCTATTCGAATTCTGTCCCTGCCAGCTTCCTGAAACGCGTGTTTAACGTTTCGAGAACTGAACCGCGCGGCGGGCTTTACGCAGACCCACTTTTTTACGTTCAACTTCACGTGCATCGCGTGTAACAAAGCCTGCCTTACGCAGAGAGGAACGTAAACCACCGTCGTATTCCATCAATGCGCGAGTAATACCGTGGCGAATTGCTCCTGCCTGACCAGACATACCACCACCCGACACGGTAACATTCACGTCGAGTTTGTCATTCATGTCCACCAGCTCTAACGGCTGACGTACAATCATGCGTGCGGTCTGACGACCAAAAAATACATCCAGAGGGCGACCGTTGATCTTGATCTCGCCGCTGCCGGTGCTGAGGTAAACGCGGGCGCTTGATGTTTTGCGACGACCGGTTGCGTAATGTTGTTCTGCCATGCTGATACCTTATATTTCCAGAGGCTTTGGTTGTTGTGCCGTGTGCTGATGCGTTGCGCCAGCATAGACTTTTAATTTGCGGAACATGGCGCGGCCAAGAATGTTTTTCGGCAGCATACCTTTCACGGCCGTTTCGAGAACGCGTTCCGGCGCTTTCTGTATCAGGTCTTCAAAGTTAATGGCTTTCAGACCACCGATATAACCCGAATGCTTGTAATACATTTTGTCTTTGGTCTTGTTGCCTGTGACGCGAATTTTCTCAGCGTTGATAACAACGATGTAATCACCGGTGTCCACATGCGGTGTATAGATGGCTTTGTGTTTGCCACGCAGACGGCGGGCAATTTCGGTGGCGAGGCGACCGAGGGTCTTGCCGTCAGCGTCCACCAGGAACCAGTCCCGCTGCACAGTTTCGTTTTTTGCACTAATGGTTTTCATCTGCTGAATTCCGCTAAATAAAATATGCCGATCTAACTCGGATTTCGCCCTGCCGTGGTGATTTCGGGCCGCGCGAACAAAGAGGCGGAATGTTACAGAAAATCAGAGGCACAGACAAGCGTTTTACCCGAATCGCGGACAAAAAAAAGCACGGAGCTAGTGTCCGCGCTAAAACCACCAAAGGATGGATGGAGGAGTTAATAACATGTCCAGAGGAACAATGTATTAGCATTTTATAATATATTAATTATATGTCAAGCTAATCTACTCCCCATCCCCTGATGATATATTTATCGCCTTTATTTTCAGTAACTTAAAAACTATATCAGGAGTCGATCGACAACCTTGCCCTGTATCAGGTGCTGCTCGATGATCTCATCGATGTCTTCACGATCAACATAGCTATACCAGGTGGCTTCGGGATAGACCACCAGCACCGGCCCCAGCGCACAGCGATCCAGGCAACCAGCGGTATTCACCCGCACACCGCCTTCTCCCGACATCCCCAGTTCCTTGATCCGCGCCTTGGCGTATTCTCTGATCTCGACCGCGCCCGACTGGGCGCAGCATTGCTCACCCCCTTCGCGCAGGTTGGTGCAGAAAAACACATGGTATTTGTAATACGACACACTA
>CAYRNH010000189.1:0-5249 GCA_964425515.1 uncultured Thiotrichaceae bacterium
AAAAATGGTGAAATAGTAATTATCGGCGGATTAATGACAGAGAAAGTGATTAAGAAGGAAGCGGACACCCCGATACTTTCATCAATACCTTTATTAGGGGGGTTGTTTAAGCACACCAGTAGTCAGAAAGTGAAAAGTGAGCTGGTGATCCTGCTGAAGCCTATTGTTATTGATAGTGATAATAGCTGGTCAAAAGCGATCGGGGAATCATCAACCCGCGTCAAACAAATTTATCACAATTATAACCAATAACCTGGATACTTAAACAGAGGGGGCATTACATGTATACGCAGTTTTTCAACATGAAAGAAATGCCCTTTGCGCTGCTGCCTGATACGAACTATTTTTATGAGAGTGACAGCTTTAAAGAAGCGCTGAATGTATTATTGATTGCGATTCGCTCGGGTGAAGGTTTTGTGAAGGTAACGGGTGAGGTCGGCACTGGCAAAACGATGCTGTGTCGAAAGTTGCTCAATTGCCTGGATGCGGATAATTATGTTACTGTTTTTATACCCAATCCTTATCTGGCTCCAAACCAGTTGCGCATGGCGCTTGCTGATGAGCTGGAAATAAAATATCGCGATGATTTATCAGATGATATAACAAGTTACAGATTACTGAGCGACATCACTGAAAAACTTGCCGCGTACAATAAGATGGGCAAGAAAGTTATTGTTTGTCTGGATGAGGTTCAGGCAATGCCGGTGGAGACACTTGAGGCATTGCGGTTAATTTCAAATATTGAAACAGAAACAAGTAAGCTCATGCAGATTGTTTTATTCGGGCAGCCTGAACTTGATGATCGCCTGAGTAAAAGCTGCAATCGCCAGCTCAAACAAAGAATTACTTTTTCATACAAGCTTGAGCCTGTAGATCGCAAGAATCTATCTGGTTATATAAACCATCGGCTGCGTATAGCGGGGTACCATGGCGGGGAACTGTTTACCCCGAAGGCAATTGACAAGATACACAAAAATAGCCATGGCGTACCACGTGTTGTAAATACACTTTGTAATAAAGCGCTGATTCTTGCGTTTGGTCAGGGTAAAACCAATGTTATACCCAGGCATGTGACGCAGGCGATCAATGATTCTGATGACGGTGGTGGTAGCAAACGGTCGTTCATTCTCGCTTTGTTGATTTTTTCAGGTCTTATAGTAATTGCCGCACTAACGTGGGTGCTGTTACGATGAGTGTTATCAACACAATGCTCAAGGATCTGGAACGCAGAGGCGTAGACGGTAGTGCTACGGGCGATAAAATACTAGGCGGGTTAAGTTCTAATGGAAATAAGCATCAGGACAGTGGGTCATCAAGTAAGGCATATTTACTTGGTTTGATTAGTGCGATTGTTGTTGTCGTAATTGTTGTCGGTGGCTACTACGTATCGCCCTACAAGCTGGTCACTAGCGCGGATAACAATGTTAAACCTGTTGTGGCGCACGCTAATCACGTAGTGGCAACAGGCAATGAACAGCACGCTCAGCAGACCAGTCCTGAACCGGCGATATCTAATGCGACGGTCGCCGTGCAGGCTAAAACTTCTCAGGATAAAGCTGTTGTTTCTGATTCTCGGCCTGTTCAACCAGATGAGACTACATCGGCATTGCAAAAAACTTCATTACCACCATCTGTGCCGGTAGTCGCTGCTAAGGCTGCCGGTGTTGTGAAGCGCGATGCACCCGCAGTTGCGTCACGCGAAAAAATCATTACAGAGCCTGTCGTTAAAAGTACTGCTGAGTCGGAATCTACTCAACCGGTCGCAGAGGATGATGCTAAAGAGACTACTGCTGAATCATTACGTGTAGTCACAAAACAACAAAGAGCATTCACGCCCGCTGAAAAAAGTCGACAGGCTTACGCCACTGCGGTCACCATGTATAACCAGGGCAGGAAACAGGAAGCAAAATCATCGTTGACACAGGCGCTTGCTTTGGATCCAGGCAATGCTGATGCGTGTAGATTACTAACCGTTGTTTACCTTGAAGATGGTCGTGCAGATCTGGCTGCAGAAACAATTGAGGCTGGACTGAAGCTGCACGACAAGGATCAAAACCTGTTGCGACTGTATGTGCAAGCACTGGTAAAACAAAAAAAATATAGCCAGGCCATTGTGGTCATGGGGCGCCGTATAGAATTGACTTCGCCCGAAGATCTGGGGTACATGGCCGGTCTTTATCAGAAAAACAATGACCACATCGAGGCCGTTAAATATTACGCTCAAGCATTGCAGCTTGTGCCCAGTAAAAGCGTCTGGTGGCTGGGGCAGGGGATATCGCTTGAAATACTCAAACAATATAAAGAAGCGATACAGTCTTATCAAAAATCGGTGAGCACGGGAGAGTTATCTACTAACCTGATGGAATATGCGATTAATCGCATGAATGTAATCAAGCAGCATCACCCCGACTTAAAATCCTGATCAGCGGAAAAGAATAGTGGCTGAAAACACACAAAAAAGAATTCGTATCGGTGATCTGCTAATCGAGCAAGGCTTGATAACGCAGCAACAGCTTGAAATAGCTCTCACCGAACAGAAAACAACAGGGCAAAAACTGGGGCGCACACTGATCGACCTGGGTTATATCGATGAAAAAGACATAAGCAATATATTGTCATCTCAGTTTAATATTCCGTATGTCAATCTTTCGCATTACAAGTTTAATCCCGAACTTGTACGTCTTTTGCCTGAAACATACGCGCGAAGATATCGTGCTATTGTGCTGGCAAAAAATAAGGATGGTCTGCTTGTCGGTATGGCCGATCCTACCGATATTTTTGCGTACGATGCAATTTCAAAGCAACTAAACACAAAGTTCAAGCAGGCGGTCATTAGTGAATCTGAGCTAATCAAAACATTTGACCTGGTCTACCGCCGCACCGCAGAAATTAACAGTTTTGCCCAGGCATTAGGCGACGAACTTACCGAAGGTGATGTAAATCTTGAGGCACTGGTGGCAGGTGACGATCTTACCGATGCGCCCGTGGTTAGATTGCTGCAGTCTCTATTCGAAGATGCTGTTCAGGTTGGATCGTCTGACATACATATTGAGCCGGATGAAAAAGTGCTACGTATCAGGCAGCGTATCGATGGTGTTCTGTACGAGCAGGTGATGGACCAGAAACGCATCGCCAATGCGCTGGTGATGCGTCTGAAGATAATATCGGGGCTCGATATTTCTGAAAAGCGCATCCCTCAGGATGGCCGTTTTAATATTCGGGTAAAAGATCATAGTATTGATGTCCGGCTTTCAACCATGCCAGTACAGCATGGTGAATCGGTTGTTATGCGTTTGTTGGATCAGTCGGGCGGCATGCTAGAACTAGAGCACCTGGGTATGAAGCCTGACATGGTGAAGGCATTTAAAAGAGCTATTCACGCGCCGCACGGTCTGGTACTGGTTACCGGCGCAACGGGTAGTGGTAAAAGCACAACATTATATGCAGCATTGAAAGAACTCAATCATCCTGATAAAAAAATTATTACTGCAGAGGATCCTGTTGAATATCGTTTGCCGCGTATCAATCAGGTGCAGGTGCATCCAAAAATCGGACTGGATTTCGCCAATATTTTGCGTGCTGCTCTGCGCCAGGACCCCGATATTATTCTGATTGGTGAAATGCGCGATCAGACGACTGCGGAAATAGGTATGCGTGCTGCGATGACGGGCCATCTGGTATTGTCTACGCTGCACACCAACGATGCTATGCACACCCTGGAAAGACTGACTGATATGGGTACAGAAGGCTACCTTATTGCTTCTGTGCTGCGTGCCATTGTTGCTCAGCGACTTCTGAGAAGAGTGTGCGAAAGCTGTAAACAGGATGATGTGCTCGAGCCTCAGCAAGCCGCGTGGCTGAAGACGGTAGTTAATGGCAAATATCAGAATGAAAAATTCTATGCCGGTAACGGTTGCGCACACTGTAATAACACGGGATATCATGGACGCATTGGTATATATGAAATGATTGAGCCCGATGAGATTATGCTGGAAGCGATCCGGACGAACGATAGCCAGATATTTAGTCAGACGGTAACAAAAAGTAAAAACTACGTCCCCTTGCTGGAAAGTGGTCTGGAGCTTGCGGCAAAAGGAATTACAAGTCTCGACGAGGTTATGGCATTCGCGGGCGAGTATTTCCAGGAAAATGTAGTTGCCGCCGATAGCTATAATATCGACGATTTATAATCAATGAATCGCAGACAAGAATAACACCATGGCAATATACGATTACAAAGGTCGCACAGCAACGGGTGAGCTTGTTGAAGGACGACGTGAAGCCGATTCCAGTCACTCGCTGGCCGGACTGCTGTCTGCTGCCAGTATAACGCCTATCAGTATTGATGAAGTTAAAGTCGTAAAAGAGTTTTCTGAAAGTCTGAAAACAGCTTTGAGCCTTGGTAAACCCACTCTGGTTGATCTGATTTTATTTAGCAGGCAGATGTACGCTTTAACAAAGTCCGGAATACCTGTTATCAGAGGCCTTACCTTGCTTGCAGGGTCTGTCAGAAATAAGGTATTTGCAGACGCGCTTCATGAGGTTGTTGAGGACCTTGAGTCAGGTCAGACGTTGTCGGCCGCCTTTGCGCAGCATACAGATATTTTTAGCCCTCTGTACATAAGTATAGTGCGCGTTGGTGAAGAGTCGGGTGATCTAGATGAGGCTTTCTTACGTTTGTATCAATACCTGGATTCTGACAAAAGTACGCTGGATAAAATCAAGACTGCGCTGTTTTATCCAACAATGGTGCTGATAGCTGTTGCGGTAGCTGTGACTGTTTTGATGACATTTGTTATACCCAAGTTCGCGCTTATTTATGAAAAATTTAAACTCGATCTGCCTATACAGACAAAAATTATTATTGCCATATCTCATTTTTTTGAACACTACTGGTGGCTGCTGGCTATTGTTACAGTATCGGTAATTGTTGGTGTGCGTAATTATGTAAAAACTGACGCAGGTAAATTAAAGTGGCATCGCAACAAGTTTAAAATTCCCCGTATCGGTGACGTTATTCTGCGTGCCACACTGGCGCGTTTTGCGCGTGCGTTTTCCATGGCGAATATCGCAGGTGTGCCGATTCTTCAGGGGCTTACCATTACCGCAAAAGCGGTTGATAATGTTTATGTGGAAGCAAAGATTAATAGTATTCGCAATGATGTTGAGCGTGGTGAGACACTGACACGAGCGGCAAGATCGACCCATCTTTTTACTCCACTGGTTGTACAGATGCTCGAGGTTGGAGA
>CAYRNH010000190.1:0-5193 GCA_964425515.1 uncultured Thiotrichaceae bacterium
CGGCGCTGACCGTAGGTGCAATAATCACTTCGACAAACTGGCGCTCGACGATGGCTTTGGCTGTGTCGGCATCGAGTTCGCGATTGAAAGCGATGATGCCACCGAAGGCGGATTCCGGGTCGGTGCTGTAGGCGCGGTCGTAGGCTTCCAGCAAAGTGTCGTTGACTGCAACGCCGCAAGGGTTGGCGTGTTTGACGATCACGCAGGCCGGTGCATCAAACTGTTTGACACATTCAAGTGCAGCGTCGGTGTCACCGATGTTGTTGTAGGACAGCTCCTTGCCCTGCAGCTGTTTAGCAGTGGCGATGCTGGCTTCGTCGGTATTTTTTTCGGTATAAAACGCAGCATTCTGGTGAGGATTTTCACCGTACCGCATTTCCTGCGCTTTGTTGAACTGCAAATTGATCGTGCGTGGGAAGGTATCTTTGTCGCCGTCACTACGCAAGCAGCCGAGGTAATTGGCGATCATGCCATCGTATTGCGCGGTGTGTTCAAACGCTTTCACCGCTAGATCAAAGCGGGTGGCGTCACTGACGATGCCTTCATTATTATTCATTTCTTCCAGCACCCGCGCATAGTCCACCGGTTCGACGATGATGCTGACATAGGCGTGATTTTTTGCGGTGGCGCGCACCATCGTTGGTCCACCGATATCGATGTTTTCGATCGCGTCTTCGAGACTGCAATCAGGTTTTGCCACCGTGGCTGCAAACGGATACAGGTTCACCACCACAAGATCAATCGGCGCAATGTCGTTGGTTTTCATCACGTCATCGTCGATGCCGCGTCGACCGAGAATGCCACCGTGGATTTTAGGGTGCAGGGTTTTGACGCGGCCGTCCATGATTTCGGGAAAGCCGGTGTGCCTGGAGACTTCCATCACCGGGATGAAGTTTTCAATCAGCAGTTTCGCAGTGCCACCGGTGGAGAGGATTTCGACACCTTGATCATGTAAAGCTTTGGCGAATTCGATAATACCGGTTTTGTCTGATACGCTGAGAAGCGCGCGGCGAACTGCGCGGGGCGATGTGGCGGTCATGGTTGGCCTTTTGCTTGTTTCTGAGAGCTGCGCATTATACCTGAAGCCGCCGCGCAGTGGCCGCGCAAATGAATAATTAATAATGCATAATGAATAATTAAATCACTAAAAACATGGGCTTGCACGGGCTTGGGTGCGCGTTGTCAGGCTGGCAGGGTATCAGTATGATTAACAGGTAGTCACACTTGCACCCATTATTCATTATTAGCTATTAATTATTAATTGCTCATTTATGCAGGTTGTAGAGACGCAACTTTTTCCGCAACGTGCCGCGGTTCAAACCCAGGTACTCCGCAGCCTTAGACTGGTTGCCGCGGGTATGTTCGAGCACCGCTTCGAGCAGAGGGCGCTCGATCTGCTTGAGTACCAGGTTGTACATATCGTGAGGACTGGTGCCGTCCAGTTCGTAAAGATAGCGCCGAATCGAGTGTTTGACCGCAGTGTAGAGCTGCGATATTTCTTCCTGATCCGTTGCTGGTGTTGAGATGTCATTTTCCATGGTCTTGGGACTATTCAGGCTGCAATTTGTTCAGTATCGACCGTACTACGTAAATAGGCTGATACCATCTCGAGTTGTACCGCGGCTGATTCAATGCGATTGATTCGCCGCCAGAACACTTCAGCATTTTCACGTTGTTTGCAGTACCAGCCGATGTGTTTGCGTGCAATGCGCACACCCATCGTCTCACCGTAAAAAGCATACAGGTTTTCCAGGTGCTTGACCATGACGGATTCAATTTCGGTTGCCGTGATCGCAGCAGCGTGCTGGCCATGCTCCAGGTAGTGCAAAATTTGCCTGAAAATCCATGGATTACCCTGTGCCGCGCGGCCGATCATGAGGCCATCGGCGCCAGTATATTTGAGTACTGTACGCGCCTGTTCCGGGCTGCTGATGTCACCGTTGGCGATCACTGGAATATTGATCAGGGTTTTGACCCTGGCGATGGTATCGTATTCAGCCGCCCCGGCAAATTTGCAGCTACGGGTGCGACCGTGAATCGCCAGCGCCTGGATGCCGGTGTCTTCGGCAATGCGCGCGATGGCCTCGGCATTGCGATTCTCTGTGTCCCAGCCGGTGCGAATCTTTAAGGTGACAGGCACATCGACCGCTTCGACCACGCGGCGCAAAATATCCGCGACCAGGGGCTCGTTTTTCATCAGTGCCGAGCCCGCCATCACATTGCAGACTTTTTTCGCCGGGCAGCCCATATTGATATCGATGATCTGGGCGCCGTTATCGACATTAAATTTGGCTGCCAGCGCCATTTGCGTCGGGTCGGTGCCTGCGATCTGCACGCTGCGCGGTGTGGTTTCGCCACTGTGTTCCAGGCGCAATCGGGTTTTTCGCGTATGCCAGAGTGCGCTGTTAGAAGTGACCATTTCAGAGACCGCCATGGCGGCGCCGAGCTCGCGACACAGCATGCGAAAAGGCCGGTCGGTCACACCCGCCATCGGGGCGAGAATCAGAGGATTGTCCAGCGTGTAAGGGCCAATTTGCATGTCGGGATTCTACAAGAAGCTGAATTCGTATGTCACCGCGTCTTTGCCCGGATCCTGTACCGCGATGGTAAAACTGGCTTCGCTACCAGCGGCTAATAGTGCCGAGTCAGCATTTTTTTTATGCAAATATTCGTCGGGGGTAAACGTACGCTCGGCCACGGTCGCACCGCGCACATTGGAAAAGTCGATTTTGACATCCGGGTAGGGTTGCTCGTGTCCGGCCTGGTTGCTCATGGTGACCACGATCATAAGCGCGTTTTTTACCGTCGGATGGGTGTATACATTGCGGCTCACCATTTCAATTTTGTCGGGTTCACGCAGGGGTTCGAGTTTGCAGTGAGCGTATGCACAGGCTTTTTCCAGCCAGGGCTTGAGTCTGGCCTGTTGCTGCAACTGATTACGGTGAAAGTAGGCGTATTCAAGCACCAGTGTCAGCGCCAGCAGGATGATCAGCAGGCTCCAGGCCAGTCCTGCCAGAACCGAAGCGGCTGAACTTTGATGGCGAAAGGCCTCGGGAACCACTACGCGTACAGGTTCTTCGAGCAGGTCGTGATTGTGATTGTGATCAGTGTGTGTGGCGGCAGAATGGGGCTCTGGTGTATTGTCCTGCGCCTGGGCGATGAAAGTCTCGTGGCAAACGCCGCAGCGCACGATGCCGTCGGCCATGGTGAGCTGGGTTTCGGTCAGCCTGAATACGGTCTTGCAATTGGGGCAGATGGTTTGCATGGATAGATTATTGCAGCCAATCAGTTTCGTCTGCAACCGTGCAGCATGACCCAGTCTTCTTCGAACTGTGCAGGATCCATTTTGAAATACTCACTATAAGCATCGCGCACGGTATCAGCCTGTTCCCGCAGAATCCCGGAAAGCACGATATCGCCCTGGGGCTTCACACACTGTGCCAGCATCGGAGCCAGTTCGACCAGCGGGCCGCTGAGAATATTGGCGACCACGACATCGTAACTATTTTCTGCAGCACTGCGTTTTGCAAAATCACTGGATGAAAACAGCGCGAGGCGTTCGCTGACCTGGTTGGCGTCGGCATTGGCGCGGCTCGCGAGCAGCGCCTGTTCATCGATATCGACTCCATCCGCATGCTCGACACCCAGCAACAAAGCCGCTACTGCGAGTATGCCCGAACCACAACCGAAATCGAGCAGGCTGTGCTGTTGCTGAATATGGGCATCCAGCCAGCGCAGACACAGCGCGGTGGTGGGGTGGGTGCCGGTACCGAAGGCCAGCCCGGGGTCGAGGCGCAGATTGACCGCGCTGGCATCGGGCGGTGGCAGGTGCCAGGGACAGACCCAGAGCCGGGTGCCAAACTGCATCGCGTGATAATGATCCATCCAGGCACGGCTCCAGTCCTGATCTTCCAGTAATTCGAACTGGATTTTGTCAGCCGTTACATCGAGATGCTGTTCGCACTGGCTGCGCAGCTGATCCTTGTCCTGCTCAGCATCGAACAGACCGGTGACGATGGTGTTTTCCCAGACTCGAATTTCGCCCGGGGCGGGCTCCAGAATTGGTTTGTCCTCTGCGTCTTTCAGGGTGACGCTGACCGCACCGAGTTCCAGGAGTCGATCTTCGATTTTGTCCGCCTGTTGCCGTGTGGTGGTGATTGCGACCTGGATCCAGCTCATTTTGTGCTTTTGCTCACTGTGTTATGTCGACTGAGGACACGATGCGCGAGTTAAGCTCGGCCTTGTGCTGCTGTCAAATCGCCGTCCGTCCCGGTCGTATCTATGTTGCTAGACCGCAACCTGATCCAGACAGTAGTATAGGGCGGTGAATTCTGAATCGGTACAAGGGTGTACGTATGAATCAAACATTATTCGACAGTGGTCTGACCGCACTGAAGGCAGCCGATTTCAAGGCGGCAGAACGTGATTTCCAGGAAGTGATTAATGACCTGGATGAGAATGGTGATCAGTATAATCGCGTCGCGTCGTATCTGGGGCTGGCGCAGGTACTCAATGGCAACCGCAACGGACTGGTGTTGTGCCGTGATGTGGCCAGCAGCGAGGTACTGGATGGCCAGGTGTTTCTCAATCTTGCCGCTGCTGAATGTCATTCGATGAATCGCAAACGCGCGATCGATGCGCTTTATCGTGGCAGTAAAATCGATCGTGACCACCCTCAGCTAAAGCGTGCTGTGCAGCTGGCTGACAGTCGCAAGCACCCGGTATTTAAATTTTTACCGAGGTCCCACCCATTCAACCGATTTTTTGGTCGATTGTTGCGCAACGGATCATCTTCTAGTGCCCTTAGCGTAGAGACCCTGTTATATTAGGCGCGGGAGTTGGCCAGGCAATCGCTCTGTACATCAGTGCAGGGAGGAAAGTCCGGGCTCCACAGGACAGAGTGCCAGGTAACGCCTGGGAGGCGCGAGCCTACGGCAAGTGCCACAGAAAATATACCGCCGAGTCTGTATGGGGACAGAACTAAAGGTCTGTCCCCATGGCAGGTAAGGTAAGGGTGAAATGGTGCGGTAAGAGCGCACCGCGTGTCTGGCAACAGGCATGGCAGGGTAAACCCCACTCGGAGCAAGACCAAATAGGGGAACATTATGTGCTGTCCGCACTGTTCCCGGGTAGGTTGCTTGAGGTGTGCGGCGACGCACATCCCAGATGAATGATTGTCACGGGCCGGCTTGC
>CAYRNH010000191.1:0-3362 GCA_964425515.1 uncultured Thiotrichaceae bacterium
TCACTGCAGCGATATTCATTATCGGCCTGAAGCAGATGTCTTCGCCGGTCACTGCTCACCGTGGTGTGGTCTGGGCCGGTATCGGTATGCTGGTGGCGGTGCTCATCACTTTCGGCGCGCCTGATATCAAGATCGGTTTCAATATCAATCTGGTATTGATGGTGATTGCGATTGCACTCGGCTCGGTCGTCGCCTGGGTTTCTGCCAAAAAAGTCGCGATGACCGACATGCCGCAGATGATCGCACTGTACAACGGCATGGGTGGCGGCGCCGCGGCTGCGATCGCAGCGGTCGAGCTGGTGAAACTGGCCGGCGGTGCTGAAGGCCATGGCATGGTGGTGCAGGTGCTGGCGGTGCTGGGTGCACTGATCGGGGCGGTGTCTTTCTCCGGTTCGGCGATCGCATTCGCCAAGCTGCAGGGGCTGATGAACAAAACCCTGCGTCTGCCTGCGCACCAGATCATCAATATAGGTTTGTTCATTGCGGTGTGTGTCACCGGTTACCTGGTGGCCACGGGCCAACCGGTTAGTATCGAGTCGGTGCTGGTGTTTTTCGCCATCGCAATTGTACTCGGTGTGATGGTGACGCTGCCGATCGGTGGTGCCGATATGCCGGTGGTGATTTCATTGTTCAACGCGCTCACCGGTCTTGCGGTGGCGTTCGAAGGTTTTGTGTTAAACAATGCAGCGATGATCATTGCCGGTACCGTGGTCGGTTCGGCCGGTACCCTGCTTACCCAGTTGATGGCGAAAGCGATGAATCGCCCGATTTCGAACGTACTGTTCAGCAGCTTCGGCAGCGACGGCGGTGCCGCGGCAGAAGAAGACATCGCTGGCAGCATGAAAGAAATTCAGGCCAACGATGCTGCGATCATGATGGCCTATGCCTCGAAAGTGATCATCGTGCCGGGTTACGGCATGGCGGTGGCGCAGGCGCAGCACAAGCTGAAAGAACTGGGCGATCTGCTGGAAGAGCGCGGTGTTACGGTGAAATATGCGATCCATCCGGTCGCGGGTCGTATGCCCGGCCACATGAATGTGCTGCTGGCCGAGGCCGGGGTCGATTATGACAAGATTTTCGATCTCGACGAAATCAACGCTGATTTTGCCACCGCCGATGTCGCGCTGGTGATCGGTGCCAACGACGTGGTCAACCCGGTGGCGCGCAGCAATCCAGATAGCCCTATTTATGGTATGCCGATTCTGAACGCTGACAAGGCGATGAATACCATCGTGATCAAGCGCGGTAAGGGTTCTGGTTTCTCGGGTATCGAGAACCATCTGTTCTATGCCGATAACACGCGTATGCTGTATGGCGACGCGCAAAAAGCGATCTCTGGCTTGATTAGCGGCGTCAAGCAGTTATAAGCTGCTGCCTGCAAGTGTCTGATTGCGCAACATAAGCGCGGGCTGATGTAAGGAAAAACTCCTGACGCCCGCCGGTAGTTCGCATAGAATCAGACGCAGACAAGCTAATCCGGGAGGAAACGATGCGGAGCATTCTGGTTCTGAACGCCAAAGGTGGCTGCGGCAAGAGTACCATTTCGACCAATCTGGCCAGTTATTATGCCTGGGAGCTCGAACAAAAAGTCGTGCTCGCCGATTTCGATCCGCAGGGATCCAGCATGGCCTGGCTGGAAGCGCGCGGCGAAGAATGGCCTCTGATTGAAGGTGTGGCTGCATGGAAAGATCCGCTCAAACACCCGCGCGATACCGACGTGCTGATCATGGATGCGCCCGCCCGGGTGCACGGCCCCGAACTCACCCAGCTATTGCGTCGTGCCGAAACCGTGCTGTTTCCAGTATTGCCGTCGCCCATCGATATGCGCGCAGCCGCGAGCTACATGGAAGAATTGCTGACCGCCGGTCGGGTAGAACGTAAAGAAGTGAAAGTGGGTGTGATCGCCAATCGTGTGCGCGAAAACACCATCATTTTTTCCGAGCTTTACGAGTTCATCAAAAAACTCAAAGTCCCCTATGTCGCCACGTTACGTGACACCCAAAACTATATTCGTGCCGAAGAACGCGGTGTCGGTATTTTCGAAATGGCGCCGTCACAGGTCGCGCAGGATATCGAAGACTGGGAGCCGCTGGTGAAATGGCTGAAGAGTAAACGTAGTCAGCCCTGATCGTATTGAGTTTGTTGTTACCGGTTTATCATCGTGGCTGAGCTCTATACCCTGTTTGCATTTTTTGTTGGTGGGCCGCTGCTGATCATTGGCTGGATCTGGAGTATGGTGGTGGCAAAACAGACCAGCACACAATGGTTTCTCGCCATGTTGTTTTTGTTTGTTTTCGCGCTACCGGCATTTGCACTTGTGCACTGGTCACGCATCAGGGGCCCTTTTATCATTTCAGTGATCGGGGCATCGTTGTTGCTGGGTACAGTACCGCTGGTTGTCTGATTTTATTGTCCACGTTTCGCAATTCGTAGTCCTTTCAGGTTTTTGTTCATGGTTCGATTATGTTCGTAGCTCGCTCGCTAGCAGAATTTAAACAACGCTTTAGCGATGGCCTGAGCGAGATGTTGATGCCGGATGCGCTGGGTGCTTATATCCTGGTGCTGGCGAACAGTTTGCAGACCACCGATTTGCGCGCGCCATTAGCAGCACGATTGCAGTCGAATTTTTCTGAACTCGAAAGAGCATTTAAAGAAGGCACACTCAAGGCAACAGCAGATGATGCTGCAGTTTTTGAAAAACTACTGGCGCTGGACCCTGATAATTTAACACTGACCCGGCGCATCGAAGCAGGTGACTGGTTGCTGTTGTTGAATGCGATTCGTGGTTTGCGCCCGGCGCGTGCGGCCAGGCAGGTGATCACTGATTTGCGGCAGCCGTTTAACCTGGAAGGATTTCATTTCAATAAAGCTTTTTTACAACCGGAAGTATTGTGGCAGGGTGTTTTAAAAAATATTCAGCTGCGCGTGCTGTACAACAAGTTTCCACTGGCGCCGTACCATCTTCTGATAGTGCCTGATCCCGAACAGTGTATGGAACAATTTTTGAGGCAGGAATATCACCGCATGGCGGCTGAACTGGTGATGCAGCAGCAAGATGTGTTACCCGGATTGTATCTTGGGTATAACAGCCTGGGCGCGTACGCATCGGTGAATCATCTGCATTTTCACGCGGTGATACGTGATCGTGAATTCCCTGTGGAAGCCGGGTACTGGATTCATCGTGGTGGTGCGCGCGATTATCCCTTGTCGCTCAGATTGTTCGATTCGATTGCAGATAGCTGGGGCTACATCGAAGCGCTGCACGCGGCAGGGCAAACCTATAATGTGCTTTACACTCATTATGGTATTTATCTACTGGTGCGCAAAGCGCAGAACACGGTCGAAGTGCCTGTTTGCATGCA
>CAYRNH010000191.1:3462-5182 GCA_964425515.1 uncultured Thiotrichaceae bacterium
GCAGTGAGTTCATCCGCCAGTTCAGCATAACGAGTACGTGGTGACATGCCCGCGACGCGTTTACCCAGAGTTTTGTACAGCGCATTATCACGCGCCATGACAGAGTACTTGTGCTGGCTCCAGAGCTGCTGTGCGTTTTGCGGCAGCGCGATACGGCCGGGTTCTTTATCGATATATTTGTTTCGAATCAGTTCGAATTGCACGCCTGGTAAATCGATGTAAGTATCTGGCCACTGCCCCTTGTTTGCGCGCAGACTGACCGGCGATTTATCCTGATAACCGCGCAGGTGCATTTCGGCAGCCAGCAGTCGATGACGTTGTTTCAGCGCCCAGCCATAGCCGACCCAGCGCAAGGTTTCCGGATGGCGCGAATAACCTTTTTTGTTATTTATAAAAATCGACACCATGCCGTGCAGTTCGCGGTGTTCGCCGAGCAGGCTGGCGCGGTTTAAATAACCAGGATTGATGTCCCAGATTCTCACGTTTCTTTGTATTCGCCGGGCTGCAACTCTTGCAGTGCCCATTGGCCAATCTGTGCGCGTATTAAACGCAATGCGGGGAAGCCCACAGCGGCAACCATGCGGCGCACCTGGCGATTGCGGCCTTCGCGTAGCTTGATTTCAATCCAGCTGGTGGGGATGTGTTTGCGTTCGCGTATTGGCGGATCACGCGGCCAGAGATTTTCGGGCTCGCTGATGCGTTGCGCTGTTGCGGGCAGGGTGAGGCCGTCGTTTAATTGCACACCTTTGCTCAGTTGTTGCAGAGCTGGGTCACTGATGTCGCCTTCGACCTGTACCCAGTAAGTTTTTTCCATTTTGTGCTTCGGGTCGGCAATGCGGTGTTGCAGTCTGCCGTCGTCAGTGAGAACCAGCAGGCCTTCGCTGTCGCGATCGAGCCGTCCGGCAGCGTAGACGTCTTTTACCTTGATGTAATCGGCCAGTGTCGGGCGCGACTCATGGTCGGTGAACTGGCAGAGTACGCCATAGGGTTTGTTGAACAGAAGGATACGGCTCATTGGCAGAGCAATACTCAGACAGATTGCAGATTGAGCCAGCGCTCGCGGCGGCCAGCGCCGGCATTGAGTCGGTCGAACATGCTGTGCAATGCATCGGGATAGATGCCGGTCCAGCGTAGGTCATCTTTCGGGCCCTTGAAATCGGCATCGGTGATGATGGTGGTGAGCAGTTTATTCAGCGGCAGCATGGCCTGGTGTTCTTCCACCAGTTTCTGGATACGCGCCGAGCCGCGAAATTTCATTTCGGAAATCTTGCTGATATTGTCGATCACCATCTCGACGCTGGGATATTTTTTCAGCAGGTTCGACGCCATTTTGTAGCCTATCCCCGGGATGCCCGGGATATTGTCCACCGCATCACCCGAGAGCGCGAGCAGGTCAGCGATCAGCTCCGGGATCACGCCGAAGGTTTTTTCCACATCGCGGTAATGCATGATTTTATCGCGGGCAAAATCCCACCAGATATCACCGGGTTTCAGCAGCTGTGCCAGGTCCTTGTCGGCGCTGAGAATGGTGATGGCAAAGCCCTGGGCGCGCAGGCGGGTGGCGAGGGTGCCGATGATGTCATCGGCCTCGAAACGGTTGCTGGAAAAGTCGGCGATACCGGCGGCGCGACAAAAGTCGCGGCAGTGTTTGAACTGGTTTTTCAACTCCACCGGCGCGGGTGGTCGATGCGCTTTATAAGGAGGGTACAGCTCGCGGCGA
>CAYRNH010000192.1:0-5182 GCA_964425515.1 uncultured Thiotrichaceae bacterium
ATTCCAGCCCGGCGCGATAGACTTCGGACATATAGGCGCTGTATTGAATGCCCAGTGCCACCGCGCCGGTGAGAAAGGCCGGCAGCAGGATGCCGTAATCCGGTAACACAAAATACAGAAAATACAGCTGTACTAATAATGGAGTGTCGCGGAAAAACTCTACAATCAAGGCGGCGGGCCAGCGCACGAAGCGTGTCGGCATCATCTTTAAAACCGCAAAGATCAAACCCAGGAGTGCCGCAATGATAAAACCCACGGCTGTGGCCTCGAGCGTGATCAGCATGCCGTGCAGCAGGATGGGAAGAATCGACCAGGCGAATGCCCAGTCGGATGTCGTCACCCAGTGATGACCAAACAACATCAGTGCCGCCCCTGTAATTTCCAGCGACCGACCACACGTTCCAGCCCTTTCATGCCGGCGCTCAGGATCAGTGCGAGAATAAAATAGATCAGCAGGGTGGCGCCGTACACGTGCACGCTGTCTCCGGTGAAATTGCGCAGGTTTTCGGCGCGAAAAGCGAGATCACTGAGCGTAATCAGCGAGACCAGTGCGGTGTCCTTGAGGTTCTGTACCGCCAGGTTGCCGAACGGCGGCAGCATTTCCGGCAGCGCCTGGGGCAGGGCGATGTGCCAGAGTGTTTGATTGCGGGTGAAATTCAGCGCTTTGGCGGTTTCCAGCTGGCGCGGCGGCACGGCCTGGAGCGCGCCGCGCACCACCTCGGCGCCGTAGGCGCCAATGTTCAGCGACAGCGCCGCGATGCCGGCCGCCATCGGCGAGAGCCGCACACCGATCAGCGGCAGGGCGAAAAAAATCCAGAACATCTGCACCAGTAATGAAGTGCCGCGAAACAGCTCGATGTAGGTCACCGATAGTGTTTTGATAATCGGCTGATGCGTCACCCGGCCCAGACCGAAGCCGAACGACAACAGCGCACCGATCAGGCTGGAATAGACCGTTAGCTCGACGGTGACCCAGGCACCTTTGAGCAGCACCGGCAGGGCTTGCTCGATCATCAAGGCACTCCTAAGTTACTTGCAAAGCTCGGCAGTGGTGCGTTTGAATGACATGTCGATGTCCTTGTCGGTGAAACCGTAGTGGCTGAGGATCTTTTTCCAGGCCGGGGTTTTCTTGAACGCGACGAGTTGTTTGTTGAAGGCATCGCGAAATGATCTGGAATTCCGGCTGAAGGTAAACGCGCCCCAGCTCCGTACTTCCTTGCCGTCGATCACCGGGTCGGAAAACGGACTGGCCAGTTCCACGCGCGGGCTCTTTTGCGCCAGCTCCTCAGCCGTCAAACCGGTAGCCGCGTAGGCAACGGCCCGGCCGGTGCTGACCGTTGAAATGGCATCGGCATTGCTGTTGATGATGGTTATCCGATCTTCCGGCACCTTGAGCTTTTGCAGCATGCCCAGTTGATCGGCGCCGGCCATGATGGCCACCTTCCAGTCGTGACTGGCGAAATCGCTATACGCATGCACGCCCTTGGGGTTGCCTTTGGCCACCAGCAGGCCTTCGCCATAGCTGGTGTTCGGCTCGGAATACATGACCTGCTTGCAGCGCGCCGGCAGCACCGCCATTTCCGCCGCCACCATATCGAAGCGCCCGGCCTTGAGGCCTGGAATCAGCGAGCCGAATTGTGTGACCACCCACTGAGTATCATTGATGCCCATGCGCTTGAGCACGGCACGGGCGACCTCCGGGCCCGCGCCCACGGCCTTGCCTTCAATATTCATGTAGCCGTAGGGAATTTCATTGGCCACGGCGATACGCACAAAACCGCGTTGTTTAACCTGCTTCAGCGTGATCGCCTGGACTGCCTGGCAGGAAAGACCACCGATCAGGGCGGCGAGAAAGACACCGAGCATCGCGCCCGGACGAATTGACTTGAGGTGCATGAGGGTCCTCGCTGGTACTGGATTTGTCTGGTTTATCGTGAAAAATCGGCCAAACGCAATCTAAGCTCCGAGCGCCTGCAGGCAAACCGAACATTTCATCAAGCTACTCGACCGAATCAAGGTCTGCCATTCTTGGGGTTGATACCCGCGATGTCAAATCGGCCTGGTTTGATGTGGGTTAGACGCAGGAATAAAAGCGGCTCAAGATTTTCAGAAAAATTTGTTTGAACAACAATAATGCGACCGATATCAGAAAGCGGTTCGATGTTACCGCCTGTCAGGTTGGGTTACAGGATGAGCTTGAAGTGAGAACTCTTCCAGTGTAGCTTCATCATAATTATTACTTAAGCAAGAACCATCCGAATTTATGACAATCGGTAGTGCACTCATATTCAGAAGCTGGATGCGTCGCCATCGCACGGGTATTGCCGTTCTGTTGACGCTGGCCGTCATGTTTAATACTGCACCGTTGTTTGCAGCAGTAACGTCCTTCGTTGAATCAGGCTCGCACCACACCATGATGGCAGGACATACGCATGATGATATGAATATGCCGTGCTGCGACACCAGCAATGATACGGGCTGTGCATGTATGGCGCATTGTACCTGGCTGTTCTTATCTCAGACCATGCCGCCCGTGCTGCATACTATGAACAATTCAACGCATCTTATAATGGCTCAGCAGATGCCGGTGCCATACGTCGATTCACCACCACTTCGTCCCCCTCGTTCCTGACTCCTCCTGGTTTCGGTGCGCGCTGCGCACCATCAATAAGCTATGTATTTTTTTGCGCATTGACCGGTTGTACCGGCTAGCGCGTATGTTGAGGAGTAAATACAATGAAAAATCATCGATTAGTTTCGGTGCCGTCTGCCGGAGTGAGTAATCTTTCACGACGGCGCTTTGTTCAGGGTCTGGCCGCGGGTGGAGCGCTGCTGGGATTGCCCTCTTTTGCACGTCAGGCGTTTGCGGCTGCGACAGCGGACGGCAGTCCCGCTGTTTTGCGTGGCACCGAGTTTGCGCTCACGATTTCTGAAACCGCGGTCAATTTCACCGGCAAGCCGCGTATGGCGACCACGATCAATGACTCTTTGCCAGGGCCAACCTTGCGCTGGCGCGAAGGCGACACGGTCACCATCCGTGTGACCAACCGCATGGCGGTCACTACTTCAATTCACTGGCACGGTATCCTGCTGCCGTATCAAATGGATGGCGTTCCCGGCATCAGTTATAAAGGCATCGCTCCGGGCGAAACCTTTGTTTACAAATTTAAAGTAAAACAGAGCGGCACCTACTGGTATCACTCGCATTCCATGTTGCAGGAACAAACCGGGCTGTACGGTGCGATCATTGTTGATCCGATTGATAAAGATCTGATTCATGCCGATCGAGACTATGTAGTGCAGTTTTCCGACTGGTCGGACGAAGATCCGATGCGCCTGCTGGAAAAACTCAAAATGCAGAGTGATTATTTCAATTTTAATGAACCCACTGCGCCTGAATTTTTCCGTGATGTCTCTCGCACCAGTCTTGGCAGTGCTGTGCAGAAACGCAAAATGTGGAACCAGATGCGCATGAGCCCGAGCGATCTCGCAGATGTTTCCGGTTATACCTACACCTATTTAATGAATGGCAATACACCCAATCGTAACTGGACCGGTTTGTTCAAGCCCGGCGAGCGCGTTCGTCTGCGTTTGATCAACAGCGGTGCCATGTCATTTTTTGATGTGCGCATACCGGGTCTGAAAATGACCGTGGTACAAACTGACGGTCAGAATGTTGAATCGGTGACCGTGGATGAATTACGCATCGGCGTTGCGGAAACCTACGATGTCATCGTTACACCCGCAGATGATGTCTACACTATTTTTGCGCAGTCGATGGATCGCAGCGGTTATGCACGCGGCACGCTGGCAACACGTATTGGACAAAGCGCTGCAGTGCCAGCACTGGATCCACCGCAACCGTTGAGCATGGTGGACATGATGGGTGCGATGGCGCAATCGAATAACATGTCTGGCATGGATATGTCTGGCATGGACATGAGTGGCCTGAAAATGCCCAGCAGTGTAGTGCACCATGCGCGTACCGAGTACGGTCCCAGCACCGACATGCGGGTTGATATGCCGCGCACCAATCTCGATGATCCGGGTGTCGGACTGCGCAATAACGGACGCCGCGTACTCACCTATGCCGATCTGCACACCATCGGCGGACCGATCGACATGCGTGATGTTGGTCGCGAAATCGAACTGCATCTCACCGGCAATATGGAACGTTACACCTGGTCGATAGACGGTCTGGAGTTTGGTCAGTCGACACCTGTGCATTTTCGTCACGGCGAACATCTGCGCGTGATTTTGCACAACGACACCATGATGACTCATCCCATGCACATGCATGGAATGTGGAGCGAACTGGAAACCGATATGGGCGTATTCCAGGCGCGCAAACACACGATCAGTGTGCAGCCTGCGCAGCGTATTAGTTTTAAAGTATCCGCTGATGCGCTCGGACGCTGGGCCTGGCATTGTCATTTGTTATTGCACATGGAATCGGGCATGTTTCGCGAAGTGGTGGTGTCATGATGAGCGCACATATAAATAAGTCACAGTGGTTATTGCTCTGCGCACTAGTGCTTAGCCCCATCGCAGCGCAGTCGGCTGATAGCTCAACAATAGATCACAGCGCTATGGATCACAGCCAAATGGATATGAGCAACACGCAAGACAGTGCTGCGATGGACATGGATATGCCGGGCATGCAAATGCAGGGTGGCTCTGCACCGCCCGATGCGCGTGATCCAAACGTTTACTCGGACGGTCAAACGCTGACCTCAGGTGATTATGTGTTGCCGGGCCCGCGCCGGATACACATGTCAGACGAACATAACTTTGCAGGCATTCTGGTGGACCGTCTCGAACGCGCCGATGTCAGCGGGCCGAACAGCACCGCTTATGATCTGATGGCATGGTATGGCCGTGATTACAACAAACTGGTGATCAAGTCCGAAGGTGATGTGTTCAGCGGCACACTCGAAGAAGCCCAGACCGATGCATTGTGGAGCCATGCCATCACTGACTACTGGGATGCTCAGCTCGGCATGCGCTACGACAGCGGTGCTGACCTGCCCGGGCGTAGCTGGCTGGCCGCCGGCGTACAGGGACTCGCGCCGTACTGGTTTGATATTGATGCTACCGCCTATGTGGGTAATGACAGTCGCAGTGCATTGCGTTTACAGGCCGAGTACGAGCTGCTGTTCACGCAAAAAATGATACTGTCGCC
>CAYRNH010000193.1:0-5157 GCA_964425515.1 uncultured Thiotrichaceae bacterium
ATTATGGTGATCGCGAAACCGATCTGGCGATGACCACGCTGTTTGGTGGTTTTGGCCGTGATTTTTACGCTGCTTACAATGATGCCTGGTCGCTGGATGCGGGCTATTCGGTGCGCAAAACCTTTTACAATATCTATCACATCATCAACCACCTCAATCTGTTTGGCGGTGGCTATCAAAGCCAGGCGATCAACATGATCGAACAGGTGCTGGCCGAGTTATAAGCCATTTCCTGTCATTGGAAGAGGCACTATTTTTCCTTATGACGCGAGGCGTGTTTGTCGCGGATGATTAACGGTGGCTGATTGCAAAATTCTGTTGGGGTGTATCGCAGTATGATGGGATTGCAATTTGTCAGCGTTAAAACATTGCGTGTATTTTATAACTGTATGTTTACTCAGAGAAAAATAATATGGCACAAATTATGCTTTGGTGTAACACAAGAGCTCAAGAGCTGCTGCTCAAAATGATCAGGGCACGGCTATGAAACAACTGATGGCATTGTTGAGCAAATGGTTTGAACGAAGGCGTGAGGTAACTGTAGATCGCAAACTACATCCAGTGGAATTGCCCTGGGGAGAGGTAGTGCAGATTTCTCGCACGGCTGATTGTATGGGGGCAGCCTGTCCCAGGCCACAGTTGGTGACGATGCGTATGCTGGAATCCATGAATAAAGGGGATGTGCTGGAATTGATTTCCGATAATCCCACAACTGTAGAAACCATACCGGCACTGGCAATGACGCTGTGCAGCAGACATCTGGCTACGTTGCACACCGATAACGGCTGGCGTATCTATCTGCGAAAGGAAGAAGAATAGGTGATCAGATCACCCTGCTAGTTTCATATAACAATAAAGAGAGGCGCTATGAACAACGAATCCGGCAGATACGTGGATTTGACAACAGAAAACAGATCAAGCAGCTGGTTTGCGCAAAGCGCTAATCTTTATGCAGTCGCTATCCTTGCTTTGGTAGCGGTTTGTTCGGTCTGGGCGCTGTTGTCAGATATTCGCTGGGTATATTTACTGGTGTATATCTGGTTTGGGCTGATCTACGGCATGTTTTTGCAATATGGTCGTTTTTGTATGGCCTCAGCGTTACGCGATTTATTTGCTGTGGGTGTGCCGCGGATGGCGGTGGGTATCATGATTGGCGTAGGCCTGTATTCACTGACCGCTGCCGTGGCCACAGCGGTTGGTCTTAATCATTTTCATCCTCATCCTCTTGGCTGGCACATCATGATCGGTGGTCTGTTTTTTGGTTTTGGCATGATATTCACGGGAGGTTGCGCATCGGGCTCACTATATAAGACAGGTGAGGGCAATATGGGATCTGCGCTGGTGATTGTGTCGATCGCCTTTTCTCAGGCCTATTTTGTTTCTGTGGGTAGCTGGTCCGACAGGTTTGCGCCATCATCCTGGATTGCGTCTGCGGCGGCCAAGGACATGCCGGAACAGCTGGGTGCAACGCACGGCTGGTTCAATATATTTACTGCTGGGCATGTCTGGGATCTGAAAGGGGCTACTCTGGCAAGCATACTGGGGCTCAATCCTGAGTCGCTGACGTCGACTTTTCTGGTCAATACTTTTATGGAAGCAATCATACCCGGCTGCGTGATTGTGGTACTGCTTTATCTATTCTATTTCCGCAAAGGCTATATGCGCCGGCAAAAGCAGGAGCGACTTGCCATAGGTGATCACCTGCGGGGCATCTGGTCGATGATTATATCCTCCAAGAATACAGCTATTGCGGGTATTGGTCTGGGTATATTTGCCGGCCTGCATGTGTGGGTAACAGGATTACTGCGTAATCACTACGACATATTCAATTTTGGCGAGTTGCTGGCAAAGATGGGTCATACCGCTGGCTTGTCGATTCAAAATACAGTGTTCGATCCAGGCTACTGGTATATCACCACTCAGGAAGCGCAATGGGGGGCCTGGGTAATGGAAAAAGCGGGCATTAGTATGCGCGACAACCTTTTCTTTGGCCTCGAAAACGGCGTACCCAATCCATTGATCAATGCCCCGGGTTATATGTCGATCGGGATTATTCTGGGCGCCGCAGTGCTGGCCTTATTACGGCGTGAGTTCAAATGGAAAATACCCAGTCTGGAGACTGCGGTTTTTGCGCTGATCGGCGGTTGCCTGATGGGTATCGGTGCGCGCCTTGGTATGGGTTGCAACATCGGTGCTTTCTTTGCCCCGGTGTCCAACGGTGACCCGAGTGGCTGGTTGTTCCTGCTGGGTATGCTGGGTGGCGGCTATACAGGCGTCAAGCTCTTTAATTTGTGGCTGTCATGGCGAGCATCGCAATTCGATGATAGCCCACTGTAGGTTGCGTTAATACAATTTCACATTAGCACAGGAGATTCACAATGGCTGTAAAGTTTGACCAGACGAGTGCCGGACACTACGAACTTGATGTGCGTGGTTACAGTTGTCCTCATCCGCAAATGTACACCAAGAAAGCATTACAAAAAATGGGCGACGGCGACATACTGACGTTGATTTTTGATAACCCTTCTTCGGGCGAATCCATCATAGCTATGTGCGAAAACGAAGGCGAAGAATTGATCGAACGCGAAGATAAAAACGGCTCCTTCGTCTGGAAGATACGTAAGAGCTCATAATGAAAATGGGTATCGTGTTAACCAATGAAGATCATGGCGAGATAGTGCTGGGCCTGCTCGAAACCGCAGCGGAGCGCGGCTGGCAATTACGCTGTTTTCTGAGCGACACCGGAGTCAGGCTGGTCAATCATCCGCGCCTTGCGCGCCTCTGTCAGAACGGGCACTGGGTGGCGCTGTGCGAACTGAGTCTGGAGCGCTATCACATTAACGCTGACGAGGTGTCACAAAAAATTCCAGATATCATTATCGGTGGCCAGTACCAGGATGCTGAGCTGGTAAAAAATTCCGATCAGGTACTGGTGTTTTAGGAGCGCAGATGAGCACAAAAAATATTCTGATGATTGCGCGACATAAAAAAATTGAAGCGCTGCGCATGGCGGCTGGACTGACTCTGCTCGATGATGCAGTCAATGTGCTGGTGTGCGGTGAGCTCGAAGATTCGGCAGCGGCCAGCGAGCAGCTTGAGGCGCTGGAGTTTTCCGATGTGCCGGTAACGAGGCTTGAAAGCGCGGATAGCCAGGCCGACGTGATGGCAATAGCGATATCAAAAGCGGACGTGGTGTATGCGTTATGACAACTAAAAAAACAGTGTTACTACTCTATCCTGAAAATATCGATCCTGCCTCCGGGTATACGCTGAAAAGTGCCCTGCATAGTCAGGGTGTTCAGGTAGAGGAGTTGATCATAGTGGATAACTACAGCCAGGTACTCGATTCGCTGGAAGGAGGAGTAATCCCGGTAGTGATGGGCGTATAAGGCTGCATTGCAAAATGAATCAAGCATGGCATGACAACTGTTTATGCAACCGGGAAAATCCCGAAAATAAAACCAGGTATAGATATAACTATTTGAAAAATAATGAATTACAAGGCGGGCATTAACATGGCACACAAGTTGCAAACTTTGATGGTGATCACTAATACTCGGCTACCTGTACTCGCATCATGGCGGGCTACCGGTAGAAAACCAGGCATTGCGGAGGAAGGCTAAATGTTCAGATTTAAACAAACGTTGTTACAGGTGCAGCACGGTATTGCGCTGCTGACACTGGCCGGTCTCGCACTGGTGGTCGCCGGTTGCAATAGCGATAATGGGATGACTACCGTCACCGCTCACACACCGGCGCAGATCGCACAAACTTCGGCAGATAATTACGATAACAATGTAAACGGCTTGATCACTGGTGCGACGCTGAAAAGCTGGAAAGATGACTGGGTTACCAATCGACCCGCAGGGATAACCGGTAAACTAGTCATTCTCCAGCTAACAGCAGGGCCTGCTGGTGCTGAATATATCAAAGCCAATGGTTTGAATGTATTTACCTATTTGACACCTACCTCGGACTGGATACAGACACGTTCTAATGGTGTGATTACCACGCAAAGCATGGTGATTGATGGTCCAACGGTGGATGCTTTGTTGAAAAAATATAATATTGATCCGCTCCATGACATGATTGTTTGTGCTCAAGGTACTGGTGGTTATGGAAATGTAATGGGCGAAGGTCGGTGCTGGTATACCTTGCGTTATTGGGGTGTGGAAGCCGCCCATCTTGCTGTTCTCAATGGTGGTAACGATTGGCTCGCCACCAGCAGTATGACGGCGGCTGATTTCCAGGCGGCTCCTTCCTCAGATCCTACTTACCCTGGTACAGTATCGGTGCGTGATTTACCGGCTGATAATACTGAGCTGCAGGCAACCGTTCAGGACATGCTGGCAATACTGCCGAGCACTGACACCAATGTGTTAACCGATGGCGTGTTTATCTGGGATGCGCGCGGTGCTAACCAGTACTCCGCAGGTGAAGATGACGGTACCGGTACCGGTACTCCAGTGGCTGATTATATGACCACCTTCCAGAATTCCGGCTCGGGTCAGGGTCATCCATATGGCGCATTGGATCTGAACTTTTCTAACCTGCTGATTCCTGCTGAAGGCTATCGCTACAAAGACAAAGTAGATCTTCAGGCCTATCTTGATGGCAATGTTGATAGTAATGGGCAAGGGTTTATTGACAGCACCTATCAGAACGTTGGCGCTGGTAATGCATATCAGCCGGGCGACACAATTTACACATATTGTGAGACCACTTTCCGCGCCATGATTACCGGCATTGCCGCTACTGTGGTGCTGGGTAAGCCCACCCGCTTCTATGACGGTGCGATGATAGAGTGGCATTCACTTTCACACCAGCAAGATGCGACCGGTAATTATATTCTGCCAGCTGATTCACCATGGCGGACAGATGTTGTGTCATTCTTCCGACCAGCAGACAGTATTAGCAAGGTGGCAACACGCACAATTAATGACCCCTATGCTCAGAGTGCAAATGCGATTGTAGACGCAGACAGAGCTTACAAACGGGGTACCGGTAGCAGTAGCACCAGCGGTGGTTCGAGCAGCGGCGGTGGCCTGGTACCAGCTAATCCCTGCGGTGGTTGATATAACGTAAGATAGGCTTTTTCATTAAGTGACTCTCCTTGAGCCCATGGGTGGTGACCACCCATTGGGCTCATTCTTTTGA
>CAYRNH010000194.1:0-5145 GCA_964425515.1 uncultured Thiotrichaceae bacterium
GCTCCAGAGTAAGAAAATGAGAGAGCTGGAAGCGATTTATGGAGAGGATATGCCTATTTTGATACATGCAGATCTTTCTGTAGTCAATGACCGGTTGGGAGTGATTAGCGAATCGCTCTGGAAATATCAGCATATTTCTCCTGACAAAATGAGCACTTTACCCAGGCTCCTTGTTCAAAATTGTGTCACTGGTTGCACTATGTTGATAAACAGATCTCTGGTAAAGCTGGCTTTGCCTTTCCCTGAAGGTGCAATCATGCACGACTGGTGGCTGGCTTTGGTTGCGGTTTCAGAAGGTGTTTTGTGTGACATGAAAACCACTACAGTGAAATACAGACAGCATGATAATAATGATACTGGCGCAAAACACTGGAGCCTGGGATTTATTCTCAGGGCGATTTTCTGGGGTCGTCAGTTACAACAAAAGAATTTGCTTAAAACACGAACTCAGGCTGAAGCGCTTGTTTCTGCGAATATTTTGAGTGATGCAAACAGAGCGATTGTGGAGAAATATATCGCAATGTACGACCGTAGCTGGTTTGCGCGACGTCTTGATATGATTCGTATGGGGTTCTTTAAATATGGTCTCATCAGAAATATCGCCATGTTTCTGCGCATTTAAAATATGTCGTTCGCAGTCATTGTGCCTACTCTTAATGCTGGTGATTCGTGGCCAGTATTAATTGATGCAATTAAATTTCAGTCGCAGGTTTCTGATAATGTCCTGATAGTCGATTCTGGTTCAGTTGATGACACCATTAAGCTGTCACAAAAAGCTGGTTTCAATGTACAGATTCTACGACCGGGCACGTTTGATCATGGTGGTACCCGGAAACAGGCGGTGCTTCAGAATCTGGATAGTGATTTTGTTGTTTTTCTCACGCAAGATGCAATTCTTTCAGCGAAAGAATCGCTACGGAATATATTGATGCCGTTCGATGATCCGTCTGTTGTAGCGGTCTGCGGCAGGCAGCTACCTCGCCTGAATGCGGGTGCGATTGAAACGCACGCAAGGTTATTTAATTATCCGGCGGTATCCTTTGTTAGATCTTATGCTGACAAGGATGTCTATGGAATAAAAACAGTGTTTTTATCAAATTCTTTCGCTGCCTATCGGGTAAGTTCGCTCGTCGACGTTGGGTTGTTCCCGGAAAACGGGATATTTGGTGAAGACATGTATGCCGCAGCTAAGCTGCTGATGGCTGGAGGCAAGATTGCGTATGCCGCCGATGCCTGTGTGTACCATTCTCATAATTACACTCTGATTCAGGAAATGCAGCGTTATTTTGATATGGGTGTTTTTCACGCAAAAGAACCCTGGCTGCGCAAGGAATTTGGAGGTGCCGAGAAGGAGGGCGCCAGGTTCGTTATCTCTGAATTCAAATATCTGGCCAGACATGCTTTCTGGAAAATTCCCGAGGGTCTGTTGCGAACGGCATTGCGCTATCTGGGTTTTCGGCTTGGCCTGATTGAGCAATATCTCCCGCTATCAATAAAAAAACGATTATGTATGAACAAAGGCTATTTCAATAAGTCTTGAGACAAGTCTATAATCATCACTGTTACTGCTCATCGCGAACTATTATGTACAGAAAAGGCTTTCTGAAAGGGCACGCCAGTACTATCAATGGCTTTGTCAGGCTGTGTGATCTGGGTCTGATCGCGGCCTCAGGAGTGTTCTCCTACTATTTATCAAATGCCTATGAGACCTTTACTGCGCTTGGTGTTGTAGGCCTGCCGGACAGTTATCAACATGTGATTTTGTTATCTGTGCTGATTTCGGCGCTGGTGTTCCCGTTATTTTCTATATATCGCGTCTGGCGCGGTTCATCCACCTTGACCGAGATTCGATATTTAACCATGGCCTGGGCGATGGTCGTGTTCTGTATGACCTCGCTGGCGTTTATCACCAAGACGGGGGCGGATTATTCGCGATCCTGGATGGGGCTGTGGTTCATTACCGGCTGGCTGGGGCTGGTTGGCTTCAGAGTTGTCCTGCGGCTGGTATTGCGCTGGATGCGTTCCAGTGGCTTTAATCACCGCCACATTGTGATTGTGGGCACGGGCGAGCAGGCTGTGGTGGTGGCCGACAGGCTGCGAAAATCGACCTGGTTTGGTCTGGAGATATCGGCTTTATTCGAGCCCGGTGCTGGCCACCGATTGCCCGACTGGCTCGCTGGCAAGAAGATTATCACCGAGTTTTCTGCTTTGCGCGAATACGTGGATCAGCAGAGCGTTGACCAGGTATGGATATCGCTTCCGCATAGCGAAGAAGCCACTATTCGCAATGTTATTGACGTGCTTGACGGCGCCTCGACTGAAATCCGCTACGTGCCCGATATCTTTGAATATCAATTGATGCACCATTCTCTGACCGAGATGGCCGGTATCCCGGTGGTCAATATTTCGTATTCGGCGATTGATGGGGCTAATCGATATCTGAAAGCGGCCGAGGATTATCTGCTTTCGTTTGTGCTGCTGATCTGCGCCAGTCCGCTGATGTTGCTGATTGCGATCGGAGTGAAGCTCAGCTCCAAAGGGCCTGTCCTCTATCGCCAGAGGCGTGTTGGCTGGAACGGCAAGGAATTTACCATGTTCAAGTTTCGCTCCATGCCGGTGGATGCCGAAAAACACAGCGGGCCCGTGTGGGCGAAGCGAGAGGAGAAACGCGCAACGCCGTTCGGGTCATTCCTGCGCAAGACCAGTCTGGATGAGCTGCCGCAGCTGTTTAACGTGCTGATGGGCGAAATGTCGCTGATCGGCCCGCGCCCGGAACGCCCGGTGTTCGTTGAAAAATACAAAGATGAGATTCCGCACTATATGAAGAAGCATCTGGTGAAAGCGGGCGTGACTGGCTGGGCCCAGGTACACGGCTGGCGAGGTAACACCAGCCTGCACACACGTATCGAACACGATCTGTATTACATCGAAAACTGGTCGTTGTGGCTGGATATCAAGATCATCATCATGACCGTGTTTCGCGGTCTGATTCACAAGAATGCATATTAGCGCGCGATATTATTTGAGTTTTCAGCAATATTAGCCAGCGCTGCTATTGACGAGAAATACTTAGCAACGTAGACTTCCCGCCCGATGTGACAGGGCTGGCGATGCTCTGTGACACGTTGCGTCCCCATCGTCTAGAGGCCCAGGACACCGGGTTTTCATCCCGGCAACAGGGGTTCGACTCCCCTTGGGGACGCCATATACTCAAGGCTGGGATTTTCTACCGTTCCAGCCTTTTTCATGTCCGCAGTCGTATGCTGTAATACCGCAAAGAGGTTGGAACGACGCCTATATGAACACGCGTTCATTGTGCAAAAACGGGAGCTTTGATGGTATCACCACCATCGATGCTCCCGTTTTTTTTGCCCATAATTCAACCGGCCAGGAATCTGCACTGTGACAATATCCCGCCCCGCAATTCTGGTGCTCGAAGACGGTAGCGTTTTTAAAGGCCTGTCGATCGGTGTTGATGGCGATACCATCGGCGAAGTGGTGTTCAACACCGCGATGACCGGGTATCAGGAAATCCTCACCGACCCATCCTACTCAAACCAGATCGTCACTCTGACCTATCCGCACATTGGCAATGTTGGCTGCAATGCAGGTGATTGTGAATCCGCCCGTGTTCACGCAGCGGGTCTTGTGGTGCGTGATGCCGCCATGCTGATGAGTAACTGGCGAGGTGAGCAAAGCCTGCAGGATTATTTGCGGGCAGAAAACGTAGTTGCAATCGCTGAAATCGATACCCGTCGTCTGACCCGGTTGCTGCGCGACAAGGGCGCGATGAACGGCTGCATCATGGCAGGCGACATAGACGAAACAGCAGCACTGGAAAAGGCCCGCGCGTTTGGTGGTCTCAAGGGTCTGGATCTGGCGCAGGTAGTGACTGTCAACGAATCGTATGAATGGGGCGAAGGTGAATGGAACCTCGATACCAATGCCGCCAGTCTGCCGGATGCGAACAAACAGAAATACCATGTCGTGGCTTACGATTACGGCGTGAAACGCAATATCCTGCGCATGCTGGTCTCACGTGGTTGCAAGGTGACCGTGGTACCAGCGAAAACACCCGCTGCCGAAGTCATGGCGTTACAGCCTGATGGCGTGTTTCTATCAAACGGCCCGGGTGACCCAGAGCCCTGTGATTACGCCATCACCGCGATCGAGCAGATTCTCGAAACACGTACCCCTGTATTCGGTATCTGCCTGGGTCATCAGTTACTGGCGTTGGCCTGCGGTGCAAAAACCCTGAAAATGAAATTTGGCCATCACGGTGCCAACCATCCTGTGCAGGACCTGGTGACAGGTCAGGTGATGATCACCAGCCAGAACCACGGTTTCGCGGTGGATGAAGCTACGCTACCAGCTAATCTGGTCGCGACGCATCGTTCCCTGTTCGATGGTTCACTACAGGGCATCAGCCGCAGCGATACCCCCGCGTTCAGTTTTCAGGGCCATCCCGAAGCCAGCCCGGGGCCGCGTGACATCGCGCCGATATTCGACCGGTTCATTGATATGATGGAAAAACATTAGCCGCGAAATACGCAAAGGACGCAAAAGGGATAAGGATGGCCCAAAAAGGAAAAATATCTGAGGTGGTAATTGGCTGCGCTCATGATGTGAGTCGAGAGCTCGGTCCTGGTTTTCTTGAGGCTGTGTACGAAAATGCACTTGCACTCGAACTAGAAGAAAATGGTATTTCTTTTGTTAGGCAAGCGCCACTGGATGTTTTCTACAAACGAACGCTGGTTGGTCAATATCAGGCGGATATCGTGGTTGAGGATACATTAATACTTGAATTGAAGGCTGTTTCAGCATTTAACGCCACTCACAAGGCGCAGATGATGAATTATCTTCGCGCAAGCGGCATACACGTGGGCTTATTACTTAATTTTGGGATGTCACCATTGGGCATCAAACGAATAGTCTGGGAATATAGTGAAAAAGATAATATTTAATTTTGCGTCCTTTGCGTATTTTGCGGCAAGAGCTCTTTGCCCTGATGGGCGTTTATTCGTGGGTGAAGCCTGAGTTATGCCTAAAAGAACCGACATACACAGTATATTGATCATCGGCGCGGGCCCGATCGTTATCGGCCAGGCCTGCGAGTTCGATTATTCCGGCGCTCAGGCCTGTAAG
>CAYRNH010000195.1:0-3754 GCA_964425515.1 uncultured Thiotrichaceae bacterium
GGGCTTACGGAGATCGCGCCTATCAGTTTACACATTATGACTCACCATCATGGTTGAACAATAAGAAATTGACGGCGCTTGGCTTTGACATGGAAAAAATAAACCGCACCGCTAAACGTGACTCAAGCAATGTGTACAACAAAATCAGGGTGGCTACACTCGTGCTTGAGTATCAGGGTGAGTCGTATCGTAAGGCGCTGGAACTGGCAGAGACCAGGGTAGCTGCACTAAAGAAAAATGTGGCCAAAGATCCTGCCGATGTGAAATTGTCAAACCGGCTGAAGAGGCAGGAAAATGAACTGGCGCGCGATAAAATATCCGGAACGCGCCTGTTTGTGATTGATGCTGGCCTGGATACGCAAGCGCTGATGAAAAAATATCCTGATCAGAGCAAGTATCTTTTTATGCAAGGTAAAATTGGCCTGTCCTGGGATCAGGGTATTATTGTTGGGCGCATCAGAGGATTGCTCATTGGCGATGTGCATGTGCCATTACCATTGTCGAATCAGTTGTCCAGCCTGAGTGCGGGTGATCGTTACGATCGCTATGGTAAAAAGCCTGTTCCACCGCGATACCAGGTGAAATTGAATATCGGAAAACGATTTGAGCCCTGGCTAACATCAGTCACACCTCTGAAACAGTGAAACAGCTCTGGGACCTTTAAGCACAATCGGTAGCAGTGCATATTTAATCTATAAGTGAGCGCAGAGCTGCATAGGTTGCCACGAGCATGAAGAAACCACCATCGAGTCGCTGGTCATCGAAGGTCACGCATGAAAGCAATGCGCTTGACCTGGAAGAGGGTGTGTTTACCTGGAAGGATCCCCGCAAGATTGCACGGTCTCTCAAACGATCGGCGGATAGCAGCACGCGGCGCAAAGCGGAGCCGTTTCGCTCGGCTATGTCGATGCTGGTGTTCTACATCAACCGTGCAGGCAAAAACCTGCCAGAAGAGCAGAAGACGGTTTTGCAAAATGTCAAACAGGAACTGCGTAAGTTGTACCGCAGACCTGTTTGAATTATTCGCGCGCGATTCGATACGCCGTCAAAATACCTGGCTGATCATATTCAGTGCCGAAGCTTAAGCGGTAGCAGACAGCGGGCTGTCCTGATCATCCTCGCTGTCATCCAGCAGGCTCAGGCCGCCATGCGCTGATTTATTGTCATCATCATCGTCACCCTTGGCGATGTCCTTTTCTTCCAGATCAATTTTCAGGCGCAGGTTATTTGCACCGTCAGCATTTTTGAGTGCTTCGTCGAGAGTGATTCTTCCGGCCTTGTATAGTTCGTATAAATGCATGTCAAAGGTCTGCATGCCCATGGTCCCCGATTTTTCCATGATTTCCTTGATGCCCAGTACGTCACCTTCCTTGATCAGGTCGGCGATGCGTGGTGAGTTCAGCAATACCTCGATCGCAGCGCAACGTTTGCCATCGGTCGTGCGCACAAGACGCTGTGAAACGAACGCCTGCAGGTTGATCGACAGGTCGCTGAGTAATGACTGGCGTTTTTCTTCCGGGAAAAAATTGATAATGCGATCCAGCGCCTGGTTGGCATTGTTTGCATGCAGGGTGGAAATGGCCAGATGGCCGGTTTCGGCAAAGGCCATGGCGTGTTCCATGGTTTCGCGGTCGCGTATTTCACCGATTAATATGACATCGGGTGCCTGGCGCAGGGTGTTCTTGAGTGCATCTTCAAAGCAGTCGGTGTCCATGCCGACTTCGCGCTGGTTAATGATGCAACCTTTGTGATGGTGCACATATTCGATCGGGTCTTCGATAGTAATGATATGCCCTTTGGAATTGGTGTTGCGATGATCGATCAGGGCGGCCAGTGATGTGGATTTACCCGAGCCGGTGCCGCCAACGAACAATATCAGGCCGCGTTTCAGCATGATGACTTTTTTCAGCACATCGGGCAGGCCGAGATCTGCGATTTTGGGAATGTCGGTGACGATGTTTCGGATCACCATCGACACTTCATTGCGTTGTTTGAAAATGTTGACACGAAAGCGCCCGATATCAGGCAGAGATAATGCCAGGTTCATTTCGGGTTTGTTGCTGAATTCTGTTTTTTGTTTTTCAGACATTAATTCATTGGCCAGACTTTCTACCCAGCCGATAGGTGCGGGGTCTTTTCCCAGTGGGGTGAGCACACCGTTGAATTTTGCACTGGGTCTTGCGCCTGTTGATAAATAAAGATCGGAACCGCCTTTTTCACAGAGGACTTTCAGGTAGGGTGCTACTTTCATCAGATCTGCCTTTAGTTCATGAGTAAAATAATTCTTACATCAAATCACAATGAATATTGTGTTGAATGTAATGCTATATAAACCGAGGTTTTCTTATACGCGTGGCATGACGGCGAAGCACATTGATGTGCGGGTCGGGTTTGCCGATTGATTCACGTCTGGTTGTTTTGTGAACAGTTTTTTAGAGCATAGCTGTTATAGCGTGTGCAGAAACTACGCTTCGTCGGTGAAATGACTACTTTAAGAGGAAAGCGATTTACGTTGTGCGCATGTACTAATGTACGAATATTCGAAGCCGCCGGATATAGTTTGTGTAACTGATTGATATGAGTGTTTATTGGTGTGGCTTATGTTGTTGACTGGAGTCTGATCAAAAATAGCGGGAGATTTCGCTTTGTACAGGGCGACACGCAGTCACCGCGCTTGCGGTAATGACCGGCCGGATTTATTTTCTGAAGGTGCCGACCAGTTCTGTCTGCGCGATGATATGCCCGTGCATGGCGGCTTCAACCATGGTTTTGCTCGGTTGGTTCAGGTCTTCAAGCACGGTGTCCAGTGCATACAGTTTGTGGAAATAGCGATGGCGGCCAATCGGAGGGCAGGGCCCGCCGTAGCCGGTGCGACGCCAGTCGTTGATACCTTCTTCTGTCCCTGCGGGCAGTGCTGCGGTTGCAATATTTTCTGCAAGACCGTTTGTCTCGGGCGGGATGTTGTACAGCACCCAGTGAACCCAGACTGTTTTGGGTGCTGCTGGATCGGGTGCATCCGGGTCGTCAATAATCAGCACCAGGCTGCGAGTGTTTTCTGGTATACCTTCCCAGTTCAGCGGTGGCGAGACATCGTTACCTGTGCAGGTGTATCTGGCAGGAATGTCTGCGCCATTTTCAAATGCGCTGGATGTGAGTTTGAACATCATGCTTATCCTCAGGTCTAGCTATCAGGGTCCCTGTAATCTTTGCCGGGTTCGGCCCAGTCAGCCCCGGTGGTGTCAGTGACTTCGGTGCCCATGTCATCACGCTCTGCAATATCGAATGCGCCTCTCCAGTTCTCGGGTTCATCGCTCAGCTCAATATTGAGGATGCGCCACTCAGCAAAACTGATTTCTTCGAGATCACCATCAAAATGCTGTATTTCAATTGCGCTGCCTTCTTCGTCAATGGCAACGACATAAAAACGCTGGCCCTTGTCAATATAGGAATACCATTGGTCAATCTGTGGATCGAGTTCGTTTAGCATGGTCTTGTCCTTTACGTTGTTGTCATGGTGTCCTGCTGGATATACTTGTTCGACCCTGAAACCACTGAGAATGCTGCAGGATCTACAGTTAGTATATGCGCGTGGAATTCGAAATACTTGAGGTGGATTAACTAATAAGCAATCACAATCGAACCGCAGAAATGAACGGTCTGGAGAGGTATGCCATGAAGCGCAATTATCCCTTATCCAAGGTGTACGGCCTGCTTGAACCGGGGCCGGTGGTTTTGATCACCACGGCGCACAAAG
>CAYRNH010000195.1:3854-5127 GCA_964425515.1 uncultured Thiotrichaceae bacterium
GTGTACGGCCTGCTTGAACCGGGGCCGGTGGTTTTGATCACCACGGCGCACAAAGGCAAGATTAATGTGATGACGCTGTCCTGGTTAACCATGATGGAGTTCGAACCGCCGCTGGTCGGGATGGTGCTGAGCGAAGCGAATTTCAGCTTTGCGGCACTCAGGGCGAGCAGGGAATGCGTGATCAATATTCCTACCGCCGATATGGCCGAGGCCGTGGTGGCTTGCGGCAACACCACCGGTCGTGCGCTGGACAAGTTCGCGGAATTTGATCTGACCACACGCCCGGCCCGCCAGGTTTCGCCGCCGTTGATTAATGAGTGCTACGCCAACCTCGAATGCCGTGTCAGTGATGTGCATATGGTCAGGCGCTACAATTTCTTTGTTCTCGAAGTGCTCAAAGCCTGGATCGATCCTGCGCGCAAACAGCCGCGCACACTGCATCACCTTGGCAAGGGGCGCTTTGTTGTTGATGGTGAAACCATCGTGCTGCCCTCGAAAATGAGGTGATCACTTGCGTCCGGCCTCATCAGGATATCATACGATATTGTGTATTATTGATCTGCATCAGTCTCTGGACGAGCATTAGCGGTTGACGACAGTGTGATCGGGCGATTATTCTTTCTGCACCCGTTATCGGACGCTTCGAACATCGACGAGGCAAGATGAATACAAGGCAGACTGGAAACATCCGATCAAACCCGCTGGCACGGCATATCACGATCATTCTGACCGTGAAGGTGTTGTTACTGACACTATTGTGGTGGCTGTTTTTCAGAATGCCGGATACCGGTATGTCAGAGCGCGTCGATGTCGGCGCCCACATAGCAGGCTCCCCGCCATCACAGCAGTACCAACCCCGACCTGAATGAGGATACATTATGGTTACTGAATCGGTTGTTGAACTTTCACGCTTGCAGTTCGCGTTGACCGCAATGTATCACTTTCTGTTTGTGCCCTTGACGCTGGGCCTGTCATTCATACTGGTGATCATGGAGTCGGTGTACGTGATCACCAATCGCGAGATCTACAAGGACATGACGCGCTTCTGGGGCAAACTGTTCGGCATTAACTTCGCACTGGGCGTCACCACCGGTATCACCATGGAATTCCAGTTCGGCACCAACTGGGCGTATTACTCGCACTATGTTGGCGATGTGTTCGGCGCGCCGCTTGCAATTGAAGGTCTGATGGCGTTCTTTCTGGAATCCACTTTTATCGGCCTGTTTTTCTTTGGCTGGGATCGACTGAGCAAACAGAAACATCTGATGGTAAC
>CAYRNH010000196.1:0-5098 GCA_964425515.1 uncultured Thiotrichaceae bacterium
GCGAATTCAACGAAATTCATTGCCCGTATTGTGGTGAAAAGATCGAGGTGTTTATTGATGCCTCTGTTGATGAGCAAAGTTATATCGAGGATTGTACGGTGTGCTGTCGACCGATCGAGTTGACGGTGGTTATCGTTGATGATGAGGCCAGTATTTTTGCGCGCCGGGATGACGAGTGACTTCTACTCAGATATGAGAATGTCGCCATCCCGGAATATAAATCTGCCCCCTTTTTTCTATCATGACAATCCGTTGTTTCCGATGCTGGGGGTTACGAATTGATTTAAATCACGTGATGTTCTCGGCTTCCTGGTATAGGATAAGCTGATATCACATGGTAGTCCAAAGTCTGAATCGATCTCATTTCATCCTGTATGGAGGTTAGTATGAACAGACGTACCTTTCTCATCTCTACTGGTTTGGCTTCAATAAGCACCTCGGCCTTAGCTGGCTTACCTTCCTATATAGAAGGTAAAAACATTTTCGTTGAAACAGGCGTCGATCCGATTGATCGCTCGCCCACATGGTATGCCAGTATGGTGGCTAAGCCTTATGCTCCTGTCTTCCAGATGCTGGCCACCAAAGGTACAGCAGGCCGTTACTATGATTACACCTACGCTGTCACCCTTAAAGATATGATCAAGTTTCATGGCCACGATTGTGAGGGCACCACGCATGCTGCGAACAATGCCTATGTTGCGTTCAAGGTTCTGTTTCCCGACGGTATCATAGACCGTAGCGTTCTCTGGGGTATTTCAGGGCCGTCTCCCTGCTGGTCGGATGCGGTATCATTTCTGACGGGTGCGCGTCTGCAATATGGAAACCTGGGATTCTTCAAGGACAAGAAGTATGGTCATGCCATTCTGCTCTATCGCGAGGATACTGGCGTTGCTGTATTAGCGACCTGGAAAAAAGGAATCAACGATATTCCTGGCGAGCCGGTTGTACTTCCCGGTGCGATAAGCTGGAAACCCGCGGTTTCAATGGACGAGATGATGAAGCTAAAAATGACAGTGAAGCAGCAGCATGATCCAACGCCCTACCAGCTCGATTTGATGCGTTACATGCAATGGAAACACATCGATAATATTCTCGAACATCCTCTTGAAGAAAGTTATCAGACCAGGGTCATCCCCAATTTCAAATGGGCTGACTGGATCGACCCGAAGATGGTTATGCCCAACCTGATCAAGCGGACAGACATACGGTACAAGAACTTTCCTTATCGATCACAGCCGATTGAGAAATTGCACAAATGACCAACAGGATCAGAATATAGTTTTTGCTAATGTCGGCGGACACTATGTTCTGATTTCGGGTTACCATTTGAATAACGGGGGTCTGACCCCGGTTTTCGTGATTAACGCTACCAAAGAGCTGCGTCTCGGCAAGCTGTGAGGGGAGTTTAAAAGTGGCTATCTATCAGAAGCAAAACATTCGGCGCAATGCCCGTTGGTTATTGCGCCCTACGCATTTTTACATAAGAATGTTTTTCTCTGTGTCCTCTGCGTTTATTCCGGGCATCCTGCCCTCCACCGTTACTCCGTCCATCCATGGACTTCGCCCTACGGGCCAGCCTTCGCTGTTCAAATTCATTCCCGATGAATTTGTCGGGCCGCGTAAAAGCACACGTTCAAATTTGATCCCGTCAAATTTGTCTGCGGTTTCGCTTTAAAAGCTTTTAAGCTTTGCCCTGCAATTGCAAAACCACGCCTTCATTTTCCAGCGTGGAAATATCCTGCGTAATTTCTTCACCCCGCGCAATCGTGCGCAACAAACGCCGCATGATTTTACCAGAGCGGGTCTTCGGCAGGCCTTCGGCAAAGCGGATGTCGTCGGGCTTGGCGATGGCGCCGATCTGTTCGCCGACCCAGTCGCGTAATACCTTGACCATGCGTTCTGCTTCAGCACCCGTGGGGCGTTCACCGTTACAGATGACGAAAGCGACGATGGCTTCGCCTTTGACATCGTGTGGACGCGAGACCACTGCGGCTTCTGCTACGCGTTCGTGTGCCACCAGTGCGGATTCCACTTCCATGGTGCCCAGTCTATGTCCGGAAACATTGATCACATCATCGACGCGGCCCATGATCCAGAAATAACCGTCTTCATCTTTGCGTGCGCTGTCACCGGCAAGATAATATTTGCCGCCGAATTTTCCGAAATAGGTATCGGCATAACGTTGATCATCGCCCCAGACAGTACGCAGCATCGAAGGGAACGGTTTTTTGATAACCAGGTAACCACCGCTGTTGGCTTCGGTAATCGAATCGCCGTTTTCGTTGACCACATCGGCAATGATGCCGGGCAGGGCCGTGGTGCATGAGCCGGGCTTGGTGCTGACTGCTCCTGGGACCGGTGTGATCATATTGGCGCCTGTCTCGGTCTGCCACCAGGTGTCGACAATCGGGCAGCGTTCTTTGCCGATCACTGTGTGATACCACATCCAGGCTTCAGGGTTGATCGGTTCACCGACCGTGCCGAGCAATCGTATCGAAGACAGGTCATAGGCATTGGGAAAATCATCGCCCATTTTCATCAGTGCACGTATCGCGGTGGGTGCAGTGTAGAACACGCTGACCTTATGGTCCTGGCATATTTTCCAGAAACGACCATAGTCAGGTACGGTGGGTGCGCCTTCATAAATCACAATCGTGCCGGCCGCAGCTAATGGGCCATAGGCCACATAGGTATGGCCGGTGATCCAGCCAACATCCGCGGTACACCAGAAGATATCTTTATCCTGTAAATCAAACACCCATAAATTAGTGAGTATGGCGTTTAACAGATAGCCAGCACTGGAATGTTGTATGCCTTTGGGCTTGCCGGTCGAGCCTGATGTGTAGAGCAGGAACAATGGATGTTCTGCACCGACCCACTCAGGTTCACAAGTGCTGGACTGGCCATCGACAACATCATGCCACCAGTGATCGAGACCTTCCTGCATTTTAATATCGTGGCCGGTACGTTTTAAAACAATGACATTTTCAATTGTGGGGCAGCCTGCTTCAATCGCTTTGTCAGCCGCGCTTTTGAGTTCGACGATTTTGCCGCCGCGGTGACCGCCGTCTGCGGTAATCAGCATCACTGCACCCGCATCGTTTATGCGATCGCGCAAAGATTCCGCCGAGAAACCGCCGAACACGACAGAGTGAATTGCACCGATGCGCGCGCAGGCCTGCATCGCGATCACCGCTTCAGAGGTCATTGGCATGTAGATCACCACGCGATCGCCATTTTTGATACCGTGTGCTTTCAGGCCATTAGCAAACTGGCAGACTTCATCGTGCAGTTCCTGATAGCTGATATGGCGAGTGTCGCCCTGTTCGCCTTCAAAAATAATCGCGGTCTTACTGGCGTGTTTTGCCAGATGACGGTCGATGCAGTTATACGAGACATTGATTTCACCATCGGCGAACCAGGTGAAATGTGGTGCTTTCGATGAATCCAGTATTTGTGTGAACGGTTTTTTCCAGTCCAGATGTTCGCGCGCCTGTTCAGCCCAGAATCCTTCGTAATCGGCCGCTGCCTGCTGGTGTAATGCGGCCAGATCGGAGGGTTTTATCCGCGCGTGGGAAGTGAATTCTGCAGAAGGTGGAAATTGGCGATTTTCAATCAGGATGGAGTTAATATCATTTTCAGACACGATTTTTATCCTTTTTATTCAATGGGTTGCGATGATATTTCGGTATTCGTGAAAACGCGATTCGTTAGTATACCGCAAACCGGTGGGCAGTTCGCAAGCGCGGTTTATACTATGAAAAAAAGCGACACCACAGAGGCACAGAGAACACAGAGGTAAAAAGCTTTTTTGTTTAAACAGCAGAAATATTCATTATGATTTCTGGGGCAGCGCTCATATCGGATACATCCAGACCGGGTTTTTACAAAGAAATTCTTTCTCTGTGTTCTCTGTGCCTCTGTGGTTCACTTTTAAAGTTTTTAAGCTTTTATCCAACTTGCCGGTTAGTCATTGGAATGCTGTCAGGGTTCCAGTGTTCGATGGCATATTGCCAGAGTTCTGTTAGTGATGCCTGATCCAGTTCTGGCGGAACATCCTGGCCGAGAAATTTCAGAATACTGATGATGGTGGTACACGGATCTTTTTCCGCAATTGCAGCAGCGCCTGTGAGCTTGCTGAGTTTGCTACCTGATTTGTCGATCGCTAATGGTAAATGCAAATAGTCGGGTCGGGTGTAGCCGAGACAACGTTGTATGTAAATCTGGCGCGCGGTGGAATCGAGCAGGTCTGCACCGCGTACGACCTCTGTAATTTTCTGCTCGGCATCGTCGACCACTACTGCGAGTTGATAGGCGAATAATCCATCGCGGCGTTTGATAACAAAATCACCGACTTCATGCGCAAGGTTTTGTTGTTGAGCAGCATACACTGCATCGTTAAACGCAATGGTTTCGTCAGGCACTTTTAGTCTGATGGAATAATCATCGCCCGACCAGTCTGTCATCTGTTTGCAGGTGCCCGGATATATCGCCGATGCTGTACCTGTTTCTTCGAGCAGTTGTTTGCGCGAACATGTGCAGGGGTAGATCAGGTGTTTGTTTTTGAGTGCTGACAGTGCATGCTCATAAAGCCTGGTGCGTTGTGATTGATAAACCACTTCGCCATCCCAGTGCATAGCAAAGGTTTCCAGCGTTTTTAATATTTGGGTATCAGCGCCTTCAACACGACGCAATGTGTCGACATCTTCGATACGCACAATCCATTGACCCCGGTGCGCGCGCGCCTGCAAAAAACTGGCGATCGCAGCAATCATGGTTCCATAATGCAATGGCCCGGTAGGCGAGGGCGCAAAACGACCGATGTAGGTTTTATTGTTCATGGGGGATCAATATTAACCGCAAACAAAAGATTATAAACGTTAAAAACTGAACCACAGAGACACGGAGAACACAGAGAAAAGCATTTTATTGTTTTTTGTTTCATCATCCCCCGACAGAATCATTCGGGGATGACAAGCAAGGTGGAGTCATGGTTTTAACAAAAGATTTGTTTTCCCTCTGTGTTCTCCGTGTCTCTGTGGTTCAGCTTTAAGTTTTAGCCAGCCAATAAAAAAGCCGGAAGAGTTCCGGCTTTTTT
>CAYRNH010000197.1:0-5073 GCA_964425515.1 uncultured Thiotrichaceae bacterium
CCTGAAAATACTGGTCGAGCATGGCTGGCGTCATGGTTTTGAGTTTTGTAATTGTCTTGCGTAACACCTCAACGCCCTGATCATAATCTCCTTCCAGCACCAGCACGCGCGCTTTACGCATGCGCCATTCAAATGGATTTTTATCTTCAGGCGGTTCTTTCAAACTCAGCATCACGCGCGCCGCAAGATCAATCTGGCCACTGGCAATGGTGTAGTCCACCAGGGCAAACCTGACTTCAGCAGGCACGGTTGCAAGTTCGGTAATACGTTTGCTGCGCAGGTAAAGCTGGCTCACAATTTCCATGCCGTTTTTGTTTTTGGCAATCAGGGCAACTAGTGCACGATGCGCCATGTCACGGTTTTTTGCATCATGCGCGTTGAACGCGAGCACTGCGTACAATCCCTCGGCATGCACCGGGAACTTTTCCTCGATTTTTTTTGCCAGTTTGTTCCAGCCTGCATCATCACCGACCAGCAAATTATTTTTATTGCCCGTACTCTGACCGATACGCAGATACAAATCCCACAAATCATCCGCACTGACATGTTTGGCTACACCCAGCACGTTGGAGTAATCACCCAGCGCGAGCATATTTTCCAGCGCGATGCAGGCCTGTCCGGGGAAATCCATTAAACGTGCACGTTCGTACAACACATAATTGTACGCCCAGGCTTCGGCCTTGCTGAGTGGAGGTTTATCGCTCGCTTTGGGGTGCTTAATCAATAGACGCTTTGCATTCGCGTCCAGCGCCTGTTGTGCCAACTTCACTATTTTGTATGCCGCTTTCGGATTTTCACGTACCGCGGCCAGCATGGCTAGCGCTTTTGCGATATCGCCTTTTACCGGTTTGAGCAAGGCAATCGCTTCCTGATAACGCGAAGTGCGGATCAACACCCGTGCCTGCAGTAACTGCCAGTCTTCGGTGTCAGCAACCTTGCTGTTGGCATAATCCTGCTGGTATTTCTGCAGCGCCTTTTGCGCATCATCAACATCATCAAGCTGCAAATAGGCGCGAATAATAAGTTGACGCAGCACCATATCCACTCTTGAGTTATCAACACCTGCAGGCTGGTTCCACAATAATGAACGCGCTTTTTGTAATGCGATCTCAGGTTGTTTCAAATGCAGATGCGCCACCACCTGCTGACTGATAAACCATTGACGTATCAGCGGGGTAATCTGCTGACCAGGAACAGCCTTAGTTAGCAAATGGTTGCTGCTGTCCAGTAATTGCTGCCAACGACCACTGTTTGCAAACAGCACAATGCGTTTGTACTCGAACGCGTACCAGTCAGGCGAATACGCAGGCAAGCGAGCCTGTTCTTCATCCAGCAACTTAATCGCCAGCGACGACATTCCCAGTGCCACCATTTGATCAAGCTGCGCCAGTGACTGAAAGGCCAGTACCGAGGCGTGCGTCTGTTTACCGGTGACAGGCGAAGGTGTCACGATAACCTGTGCAGATGGTTTAGCCGCGGCTGAGGGCTTTTGTTGTGATGATTTTTTTGGAGCGGGATCAGAAGCGGAGTCAGCAACCGGCGAAGCAGTTACCGCAGACTTTTCCGCCCGGACAATACCTGTGACCAGCAACAGGCTAATGATCAGAAGAATTTTGCGCATGAGATATCTGGGCACAAATAAAAATGGCTCATGGTGTTAACCATGAGCCATTTGTTAGCAATCCGCAAGTGAGTGTGGAAACTCTGATCAATGCAGAGCTGCCCGCGGTTAAAGCTTTTCCTTGATACGCGCAGCCTTGCCGGTCAGACCACGGATGTAATACAGTTTCGCGCGACGTACTTTACCGCGACGTTTGACCTGAATTTCAGCCACGACATTGCTGTAAGTCTGGAATACACGCTCAACGCCTTCACCGTGTGAAATTTTACGCACAGTGAATGCAGAGTTCAGACCACGGTTACGCTTGGCAACGACCAGACCTTCAAAAGCCTGCAGACGCTCACGATCACCTTCCTTTACACGTACCTGCACGACCACGGTATCACCGGGTGAAAAATCAGGCACTTCGCGGCCCATCTGTTCCGCTTCAAGCTGTTGAATAATGTTGCTCATTGTCATACTCCACTAAAATATATTTACTGTTGCGCCTGTTCCTGCTGAAACTCGGCGAGTAATTTTTTCTGCTCTGCGTCCAGCTGCATCGCGTTTAACAAATCCGGTCGCCGCAGCCAGGTTCTACCCAGCGACTGTTTCAACCGCCAGCGCGCAATCGCGCTGTGATCACCACCGAGCAGCACCTCGGGAACACGCTGCTCGTCTATATCTTCCGGCCGCGTGTAGTGCGGACAATCCAGCAGGCCATTCATAAACGAATCCTGCTGCGCCGATGCATCATCACCCAGAACCCCGGGGAGCAAACGGCTCAATGCGTCTATCACCACAGCAGCGGCCAGTTCGCCACCGCTGAGTACATAATCACCGATCGACCATTCGGCATCGACCTGCTGCGCAATAATGCGCTCGTCTATGCCTTCGTAGCGACCTGCGATCAAAATCAGATCCTGCGCGGCAGCAGCGGTTTCGACCAGCCTGTCCTGCTTCAGCAACTCGCCCTGAGGGCTCAGGTAGATCACCTTCGTCCCCGGCTGCGTCGCTTCGCGCGCGGCCTTGATCGCATCGACCAGCGGCTGCACTTTCATCAGCATGCCGGGACCACCACCATAAGGTCGGTCATCCACGGTGCGGTGTTTGTCATGGGTGAAATCACGAGGATTCCAGCAACGCAGACTGACCGCTCCCTGCTTGATCGCCCTGCCCAGCACACCGTGTGCGCACAGGTCCTGTATCATTTCCGGGAACAGCGTGATGACATGAAAATTCATTGTCGTCTCACTCCGCGCCTTCACTCCAGGCGGCATCCCAGTCGACCTGAATCTCACTCTTGTTCAGATCAATTTCGATGATGGTCTCGCCCATCACCCAGGGAATCAGATACTGCTGTTCACCCTTCACCACCAGCACATCGTTCGCGCCGGTTTCCATAATGCTATCCACTTCACCCAGCAACACACCCTGCTTGCCGAGTACGCGTAAACCAATCAGGTCGCGCCAGAAAAATTCATCATCCTGCAGCGCTTCGAGCTGACTGGGGCGTATGCCAATCTCGCTGCCGCTGAGCAACTGCGCGGCATCACGATCATCGATGCCCTCTATTTTCGCAATCACGGTTTTTGCCTGAATGCGCGCGGCTTCGACTTTAACTTCGCGCCAGTCTTTGCTGCCCTGACGCAACAGCCAGGGATTGTAATCCCCTATGCCTTCGCGCGGCTCGGTCCAGGAATACAGCTTGACCCAGCCTTTGACTCCAAATACGCCGGTTATCTTGCCGACAACAATAATGTCATCTGCCAATGTCATCGGCTTATATCATCAGCCGCCGCCGACAGAGCAGTCTTAAACAGCAGCCTGCTTCTGTGCTTCTTTCATCAGGGTCTTGACGCGTGGCGAGGTCGATGCGCCAACGCCCAACCAGTGAGTTGCACGATCAAGATCCAGTGCCAGACGCTTTTCGGCGCCGCGTGCAGTCGGATTGAAAAAGCCCAGGCGCTCGATATAGCGGCCGTCACGCGATGTACGCGAGTCTTTCACGTCGATGTGATAGAACGGAGCTCTTTTACTGCCGCCTCTGGATAAACGAATCGTTACCATGTGTTGTTCTCTATAAGTATTCAGTACGTAGGGCAGGCTCAACAAAGGGCTTACCCGCAAAAAGCAGGGTATTCTACGCGATTTTTTTTCAATAGGAAACGGTCGTTTACAGCTTTATTGAGGAAATCTGCAACCGGCGCGAAGCCTCAGAATCCCGGACCACCCGGGCCCATGCCTGGCGGCAGGCCGCCCTTCATGCCGCGCAGCATGGCTGCCATGCCGCCTTTGGACATTTTTTTCATCATTTTGCGCATCTGCAGCTGCTGTTTCATCAGCCGGTTGACGTCCTGCACCTGCAGGCCACAGCCATTGGCGATGCGTTTTTTGCGCGAACCTTTGATGACATCGGGAAATGCCCGCTCTTTCGGGGTCATTGAATTGATGATCGCGATCATGCGGCGGATTTCGCGATCGTTGACCTTGTCCTTGATCTGGTCTGACATCTTGCCCATGCCGGGTAACTTGTCGATCAGGCCCGACATGCCGCCCATGTTCTGCATTTGCTCGAACTGATCCTTGAGATCGTTGAAATCGAAGCTTTTGCCCTTTTTCAGCTTTTTGGTCAGTTTTTCAGCTTTGGCAAAATCGGTTTTCTGCTGCACTTCCTCGACCAGCGAGAGCACATCGCCCATGCCGAGGATGCGCGAAGCCACGCGCTCGGGGTGGAACGCCTCCAGCGCATCGACTTTTTCACCAGCGCCCATAAACTTGATCGGCTTGCCGGTGATCTGGCGGATCGACAGCGCCGCACCACCGCGGGCATCGCCATCGGTCTTGGTCAGCACCACCCCGGTCAGCGGCAGCGCATCGTTGAAGGCTTTTGCAGTGATCGCCGCATCCTGGCCGGTCATGGAATCGACCACGAATAAAGTCTCGACCGGTTTCACCGCCGCGTGGATCTGCTGGATCTCGCTCATCATCTCGGCATCGATGTGCAAACGGCCCGCGGTATCGACCAGCACCACATCTATATAGTGGCGGCGCGCGTAGTCCACGGCAGCCTGCGCGATCTCGGTCGGCTTCTGATCGACACTGCTGGGGAAAAATTCGGCATCAATCTGCCCCGCCAGGGTTTTCAGCTGTTCGATCGCCGCAGGACGGTAAACGTCGCAGCTCACCAGCAGGGATTTTTTCTTGTGACGTTCGCGCAGATGTTTCGCCAGCTTCGCCACGGTGGTGGTTTTACCCGCGCCCTGCAGGCCAGCCATCAAGATCACGGCTGGTGGCTGAGTGGACAAATCCAGCGCCTCGTTGTGCTCGCCCATGAGCCTGACCAGTTCGTCATTGACGATACGAATAAAGACCTGACCGGGACTCAGGCTGGTGAGAACTTCTTCACCCAGCGCTTTTTGTTTAACTTCAGCAATAAACTCACGCACCACAGCCAGCGCAACGTCGGCTTC
>CAYRNH010000198.1:0-5026 GCA_964425515.1 uncultured Thiotrichaceae bacterium
AAGCTGCTGCCATCAGCATCGCAAATATGAAAGCATTTTGCTGCTTAACTTTGCCTGTGGGCATAGGACGATTTTCTGTCCGTTTCATGATGGCATCGTTTTTACTCTCAACCAGCTGATTGATCGCCGCGCCTGCTGCAGCCGCAAGCCCGATACCAAGCGTAGAAATAACCAGGATAAAGAGTGATATATGACCCGGCGGGCTGGCTAGAACCACTCCGACCACAGATGTTAGCAGAAGCAGGGCAACAACTTTAGGTTTGCACAGATCATAATACGCTTTCCAGTTGGCAAAAAGCGCGGTCATGGTTGTGGTCCCAGTGATCCTTTACGGCCCAGAGTGTAGGTAATCAGCACCATAGTCAGTAATAATGAAGCCGCGCCACCGTTATGCGCGACCGCAACAGGCAATGGCAGCGAAAACAGAACATTACTGATACCCAGTGACACCTGAATAGTCAGCGCCACGATCAGCAAAATAGCCAGTTTTTTATGGCCTCCACGCATGAGCATCACATGCAGAAACACCAGATACAGCGTTGTCAGCAACGCACCCAGACGATGCATCCAGTGAATAGTCACACGCGCATCATTTCCAAGATAGCCACCCTGATAATCATGCAGCCCGGCAGCATGTAATTGAAATGCGCCACTAAAATCCAGATGTGGAATCATAGAACCCTGGCATGTGGGAAAATCGGTACAGATAATCGCCGCGTAGTTTGCACTGGTCCAGCCACCAAGACAGATCTGAGTAATCACAACGACAAGGCCAATAATGGCAAGTGTGCGCAGCCGACTGGGCATGGCTGGAATATTATTGTCACGAAGCTTTAGGAACAGCAAAAATAGTAGCGACAGGGTGGTAAAGCCGCCTAATAAATGCCCCATCACCACAATGGGCAACAAACCAAGCGTGACCGTCCACATACCCAGTGCGGCCTGAAACATCACCAGAATCACTAGGATAACGGGTAGCGCCAGTGGCTGACCTGGCAATTGACGTCGGCGAATGGATAGCACAGCGATCAGCGCGATGACCAGACCCAGAGTACCGGCAAAATAACGATGCACCATTTCACGCCAGGCTTTACCGGCTACGATCGTGTGATCAGGAAATGCCACTTCCGCCTGTTTGATCTGAGCATGGGACTCAGGTACTGAAGCGAACCCATAACAACCAGGCCAGTCCGGGCAGCCCAGACCGGCATCGGATAGTCGTGTATAGGCGCCTAGTAAAACAACCGTCGCAGCCAGGAGAATTGCAAACTTGCTCAGTTTGTATACGAATGTAGATTTGTTATCCAATTTGAGAAACCTTTAAAAGTGTATTGATATCAGAACGAATATCCTTCATCGATTTATCCGGGGTAAATCGCATCATAATATTACCAATAGGATCCTGTATATATATGTCATTTGAGCCCAGCGATGCACCTTTTGGTAAAAGGGGTGCGATGATTTTGGCATCACCTTTTACAATGACAGCATGCGGAAGTTCCTTTTTAAGGAATACCGCAAGATTATTATCGGGTGCGGACAATTCCACAATCACCTGTGCTACACGTGTTGCATCTTTACCCAGGCTTGCATGAACCTGCCTGGCCTGGATTAATCGTTTTTTACAGGCACTGTCACATGAAGCATTCACAAATGTAATAAAGCACCATTTATGCTTAAGCGTCACTGGTGACACGACAGCATTACTCTCATCTTGTAATTTGATAGATGACAGCTGGATCATAGGCTTGAGTAGTTGCCCATGATTTGTAAAGGATGATATATGCACAAAATAAAATACATAGTACGCAAGAGCAACTGGTGCTATGAACGCCAGCACGACAAACCACAAGGTATAGGGATTGCGCTCAGTTGAAGGTGGTGCAGCTTGATTATCAGTTTCGTTCATTGTTTTATTTTCGTTTTATGTTAACAAAAAAATAAATTCCGGTTAGGGCAACACACATGGCGTACCATTGAAACGCATAACCTGAATTCATTGCGCTGTTCAGATTCAGTTCCGGCTGGTGTCCCGCAAAACTATTGGGGTCTTTGGGGTCGAGCCACACAATCATGTCAAATAACTGGGTATTCAGAAATCCGTCAATCTGTTTAATGTCGATATACTCTAATACCTTGGGCCAACCGATGGATTGATTTGCCTTACTACTAAGCACAAAACCTTTTGGTGGAGGTGTATCCAGTAATCCTTTGATCTGCACAGTGCCAGGAGGCGTGCTGATATGCGGTAAATCCTGCCTCGATTCACCCTGAGGAACGAAACCCCGGTTTATCAGGATAGTCGTGCCATCAGCCAGATGAAACGGGCTATATACGTCATATCCTACCCGTCCCATATAAACTATGTTATCAAGCAGAAAATAATGTGTCCGGTCGAATTTTCCAGTTAAATGCACCGGAAGAAACAGTCGTTTATTACTATCTTTTGGTAATTCGGCCAATGTGACCGGTGCCAGGTCTTTACGAGCAACTATGCTGTCGTGCAATTTCTCTTTATACTCAGCCTTTCCAGATTGCCACTGAGCCATATGCACCATCAGGTACAGAAAACCAATAGTGACCAGGGTAGTCAACACGCCGGGATTAAAAGAAAAACCCCCGATACGAATATTTACCAGCCTGGTATGTAATAGTGCTTTCACGAATGCTGCCGGTTACGAGACACGCTCAGGAGAACTAATATGATATTTAAAGTAATAATAATAGCGTTGCTGCTAGTCGTAATCTTCAGCCTCGCTCAGGCCTTGCGATTTTTAATCAGGGATGATGCTTCCAGCTCAGGAAAAATGCTCACGTCATTAACCTGGCGTATTGGTCTATCAGTGTTCATTTTCATTCTGTTACTAATAGGACAGGCCGTGGGCTGGATTCATCCGCACGGCCTGAACTAGAAAACATAATGAAAAATGAAAAGTTAATGGGGCATTATATCATCCATTTCCAACTTTTCATTCTTCATTTTTTATAGCGTGTTATAGCCAGTAAACAAAAATATACAGCCCCAGCCAGACCACATCGACAAAGTGCCAGTACCAGGCAACTGCTTCGAACGCAAAATGCTTATCCGGCGAGAAATGCCCTTTAATGCTACGAATTAGCATAACCAGCAACATGGTTGTACCCATTGTCACGTGGAAACCGTGGAACCCTGTTAGCATAAAGAAGGTAGTGCCATAAATACCGGAAGAAAGAGTCAGACCCATTTCTGTATAGGCATGAATATATTCTTTTGCCTGCAGGAAAAGGAAGCTGCAACCCAGAGCAACGGTAATCGCCAGCCAGAAAATAAGCCCTTTACGATTATTTCCACGCAGAGCGTGATGAGCAATTGTAACGGTGACACTGGATGACAACAGAACGGCCGTATTGATTGCAGGCAGTCCAATCGCAGACATGTGCTCAGCAGGCGGCACAAACTTGGTATTATCCGGGTTGCTCATCACCGGCCAAATAGCCTTGAATGATGGCCACAAATATTCATGGGTCGCCGCGTTGTTGCTGGCACCACCCAGCCAGGCGACAGCAAACTCACGTGCGTAGAACAACGCGCCAAAGAATGCCGCAAAAAACATCACTTCTGAGAAAATAAACCAGAGCATGCCAATGCGAAATGACTTATCAACCTGTGCGTTGTATTCACCAGCCATCGATTCTTTGATAACTGCACCGAACCAGCCAAAGAATAAATATGCGATCAACAAAAATCCAATTGGCAACAACATATTTAGCGAGCCATCGTGGATTGTGTGAACACCACCAATAATCGTGGTGACCAGAGCAATCGTACCTACGACAGGCCACTTACTCGGTTGTGGAATGTAATACTCGCCATGATTTGTAGTAGACATTATTATATATCCTGGTGTTTAGAGTTATTCGTCACAGACGATGCCGCCAGTGATCCTGGTCTTATAAAATCGCTAATAAGTTTTTTATTACGATCCATATTTTTTTATACCGTCTCAACTTATCCTGCGCTTACTTGACCTGCGGAGGAGTGGTGAAGCTATGGAATGGCGCCGGTGAGGGCAATGTCCACTCAAGACCTTCAGCACCTTCCCATACCTGTGCAGTAGCTTTCACAGTGTTTTTGCCACGTGAAGTCTTGATCACGTTGTAAAGGAAAATCAGCTGGGTAAAGCCGAAGACAAATGCGCCGATCGATGCGATCTCGTTAAAACCAGCAAACTGGATATTGTAGTCCGGCACACGGCGCGGCATACCAGCCAGACCCAGGAAGTGCATCGGGAAGAACAGTACATTGACAGAAACCACTGACAACCAGAAGTGCCATTTACCCAGTGTTTCATCGTACATGTTGCCGGTCCATTTTGGAATCCAGAAGTAAACACCGGCCATGATGCCAAATGCTGCACCGGTTACTAGTACATAGTGGAAATGTGCAACCACAAAGTAAGTATCCTGATACTGGAAATCCGCAGGCACCATACAGAGCATCAAGCCTGTGAATCCGCCGATAGTGAACAGGAAGATAAAAGCAATCGCGAACAGCATCGGAGTTTCAAACGACAATGAACCTTTCCACATGGTAGCGACCCAGTTGAAGACCTTCACACCAGTAGGCACAGCGATCAACATGGTCGCATACATAAACAACGGCGCATACGGAATAAATGGCGGTAGCTTAAGAAGATGAATGAAACCCAGGACGATCGCGACAAAGACCAGGCGATACATGAAAAAGAGGTTGAAGAACTGTCGGCAGACAATGAAATCCAACACGGAAAACAGTGAAAAAAAGATCACTGCCAACCAGAGGCAGATAAGGCTGCGCTCGTAGAACAGCTCGCGGAGTCGCTCTTCGAACTCAGCATATGCCAGGGGTTTTGAAAACAGCATAGAGTCAGTCTTTATGGGCCATAGCGAAAAGATTGACGTTTTCCCGTTCAGCGATAACCTGGATGTTATCTCCAAACGGAGTGGGGGCGAAGATTTCTTTTAAATCTTCTTCGTCACGATAGATAAGCTCCCATTTGAGGAGTTT
>CAYRNH010000199.1:0-1858 GCA_964425515.1 uncultured Thiotrichaceae bacterium
TCGATTTCATCGTCCTTGAGATGCAACACGACCTCGGTGCCGCGCGATTCTTTTTTGACGTTCTCCAGGGTGAAGCTGCCCTGGCCATCGGATTCCCAGCGGACCGCATCGTCCTCGGCATGGCCGGCGCGGCGCGTGATCAGGGTGACTTTATCGGCAACGATAAAACTGGAATAAAAACCCACGCCGAACTGGCCGATCATCTGTGAATCTTTGGCCTGATCGCCGGTGAGTTTTTCGAGAAATTTGCGCGTACCCGAGCTGGCGATGGTGCCGATATTTTCGACCACTTCATCGCGGGTCATACCGATACCGTTATCGCGGATGGTGACGGTCTTTGCATCTTTATCAAAATCAACCGTAATCCTGAGATCGGTATCCCCCTGATACAGCTCGGCGTCGGCAAGGGCCTCAAAGCGCAGCTTGTCGCAGGCATCGGAGGCATTAGATATCAGCTCACGAACAAAAATTTCCTTGTTCGAGTACAGCGAATGGGTCATCAAATGCAGGATCTGGCGCGCTTCGGTCTGGAATTCCAGGGTTTCTTTAGCGGCTTTAACAGTCATGGGCAAAACTCCAAAATCTGAATATCAATGAAAATGAACAGGGTTAGTTAACTGCCGAATATGGGGTCGGCATTATAAATCTCAAGGCGATGCGGGACAAAAACCGGTATTTGAGCGAGATGGCCTGCGCAATTAGACTCAGTCGACCGACGGCAGGGGTAGTCGTGCGGTGTCGGCAATGGCCCGGGTTGGTGGCAGAAAGGGCTTCAGGCCGTTGACCAGTTTCTCCGCCGTGGCGCGGTAATCCGTGAGCTTGCCGCCGAGGATGCTGACCACGCGCGGCCGGGTTTCATCATCGCGCACAAAAACAGTATCACGCGGACGAGAAAAGGCCGCACCCTCACCCGCTGGCAGCACCCGCAGACCGGCAAATGTTTCGATAACGTCGTCTGTGGTGTAGCTGTGTTTAAAATAATGATTATAGATTTCCAGCAGATATTCGATCTCAGCGGCGGTCGCGCTGACCTTTGCCGGATCGCCCTCGAAAGCGGTTTCAGTGGTGCCGACCAGTATCCTGTTTTTCCAGGGCAGCACAAACACTGCGCGCTGATCGCCAGGTGACTCCAGATAAAACGGTTGCGTCACCTGCCCCGGCAACACGATGTGCGCGCCCTGCACCAGTGAAATCATTAATGGCGCAGCCTCACACAGGCGCACATGCATGTCAGCCACCCAGGGCCCACTGGCATTGACCACGATGCGTGCTCTGAACGATTGTGAACCCTGCTCGGTCTGGCACTGCACCACCGTGCCTTCAGCATCAGCGACCGCCTTTTGCACTGTGCAATTGAATATTGCGCGTGTACCCAGTGATTCCGCAGAAGCCAGCACCGCGCGTGTCAGCCGAGCATCATCCGTTTGCGCATCGTAATAACTGAATACCGCCTCCAGGTCCTGGGTATCGAGGCCATCCAGCTTCCCCCAGAGATCGCGTTTGACACGATAAAATCGCCGCCAGCTGAATAAAGAATACAGCGCCAGACCGAGCGCTATTTTCCATGGTCTGCGCGTTGTGGTTTTGTACACCGGAATATAAAAATGCTTCAGCCTTACCAGCTGTGGCGCATTGTTTAGCAAATAGCCGCGCTCGCGCAGACATTCACGCACCAGTGCGAACTGCGCATTTTCCAGATAACGCAGGCCGCCATGTATCAGCTTGGACGATCTGCAAGAGGTCGCCATCGCCGGCTGTGCATATTGTTCCAGCAACAGCACGCGATAACCCGCTGCACTGGCCGCCTGCGCTACCCCGGCACCGTGAATACCCGCACCAATGACTATGTAATCGTAGC
>CAYRNH010000199.1:1958-5023 GCA_964425515.1 uncultured Thiotrichaceae bacterium
TTTCATGAGCACTATCGTATCGATGCAGCACCCATCCAGCGCGCACCGCGCCGTGCTGCTTCACGTGTGCGACAGCTTCGGCACTGAATGAAATAATCACACACTGCCTGGCAAATGGTTCCAGCATGTCGCATAACTTTGGTATGACTTTTTCCACACCCCAGTGTTTGATGCTTTCTTCCTTGATTTCGATCAGCGCGGTAAGACCCCGACAGCAGGCGATAAAATTTAACATCTGCTGCAAGGACGGGATTTTTTCCGGCAAATATCTATCAGCAAAGCGTTCAGGCTCGTGCGCACTCTGCGTTTGCAATTCGGCAAGAGTGTGTTCGAACACCGACATATTCACGCCACAGGTGCGTAGCAGATTATCATCGTGCATCACCACAAACCTGCCATCGGCACACATTTGCACATCAAACTCGATACCGCAGGCGCCAACCGCGATCGCGGTGCGCGCAGCTTTCATTGTATTTTCAGGATAGTGTGAAGAATAACCGCGGTGCGCTACCAGTTTTGTCATTGTTATTATTCCTGGGCCTTGATCAATTTTTGTAACTCTGCCATCGCGCTATCGTAGCGCGACTGCAGGCTGGCATCATACTGCGGTTTAAACACATCGAACAGCTTTCGTGCCTGCCAGTTTGATGGTTGCCCGGCGGCCAGCCAGGCAATACCACGCGCAGTCGCTTCGTCCTCGGTACTGCGTTCTACGGCCAGGCCACTGAGATTGGCCAGAGTCTGGCACAGCGCATCAAGATTCGACAGGCCGCCACTGACGCGCAGACGTACAAGTCTTGATTCCGTACGCATGATTTCAAGATTCGCCTGAATCATAAACACGATACTTTCAACCACGCCTGCGATTCTTTGCCCGGCGGATAAATCATTATCAATGAAATGCGGCTCCACATCACTGCACCACCACGGCGAACCCAGACCGGCAACGCTGTTGATAAATATTGGCGGCGACTTAATTTCAGCCAGCCAGTCTGAAATACATTCACGCGTATTGGTAATTTTAAATTTGTCTTCCACCCAGGCCAGCGCACTGCCCGCACCATTGATGGTCGCTTCACGCATCCAGGTCGCACCGTCTGCATTTGAAAACGCAATTCCAGTCAACTGGCTTTTGCTGGACTGGTAACGCTCAAGTGCGTGCATAATAAAAGCACCGCTACCCAGATTAATTCGTACCGTACCCGGTGGCAGCGCACCATCACCATACAAAGCCGCGTTCTGATCACCACTAACCGCGGTCACCGGAATAGCCGCATGGTTCAAAACGCCGTAATCGTGACACACTGGTTTACATGTCGGCAATACTTTTTTATCGACGCCGAACCAGTCGCACAGTTGCATCGACCAGTCCATCTGCTCAAGCGCAAACAGCTGAGTGCGTTGCGCGTTGCAATGATCAACCAGGTAAGGTTTGTCAGCAAGCAGATGAAATAACAGATAACTCACCAGCGGCGAATAGCGATCCGCATCGGAACTACCCGGCTGTTGCATCAGCCAGTGCAGTTTACTGGCACCGTAATGCGCCGATAACGGCAGCCCGGAGATGCGCTGGATGTCAGCCGCGTGTTTTGCCAGCGGCACTAGTTGTTCATTACCACGCACATCCTGCCAGCTCAACGCAGGCGTGGCTGCGCGGCCATCTGCGCACCAGCCGAGCACGGTCGAGCGCTGGGTCGCCAGGCCGCAGGCGATGATGTCTTTGCCTCGACACTGTGCCAGCACATCACTGAGCACCTTGTCGATACTAAACTTAAGTTCATCTGGGGATTGCTCGACATGCACCGCATCCAGTCGCTGCAGTGAAACCTCTGCCGTAGCACTGGCAATTTCATTACCATCGTTATTAAATACGATGGCACGACTGGCGTGCGTACCCTGATCAATGGCCAGATAACAGCTCATGGGTATTAATAGAGAAACCTAAGCAAGCGCCAGACCTTCATGCTGCAACAACTCACGCTTGATGTTGTGCACACGACCCGAAGTTGCACCGCCATAACCACCGATGCCACCGGCTGCAACAATGCGGTGACAGGGTACTATAAGAGGAACCGGATTTTTACGACAGGCATTACCCACTGCTCGTGGCGAGGTGTTCAGTATCTTTGCCAGCTCGCCATAGGTTTTGACTTTGCCGAACGATATTTTCTGCATTTCACGCCAGACACTTTGCTGGAACGCTGTACCCTGCAAACGCAGCTTCACATCAAAGCTACGCACAGAATGCTGGCAATAGGCTTTAATCTGGCGCACGATGTCTTTCGCCTGAGCAGTTTCGGGACGTATTTCTTTCGCACTGGCCGAGATAAAATCGATAGCGACCAGCTCACCATCGTCGAGCACCAGCGCCAGATGTGCAAACGGGGTTTTTATACTCGCCCGGTAGTGCTGTCTATAGCACTGCTTCATGATTTGACCGCCTGCCTGCTTTTATCTGCGTTGCGCAGCAGTTCAACATGTTGCATCGCCTGCTTGATCCAGACGCGCCGGGTTTCACTGGCCGTCATCGCCAGCAACTGATCATACATGGTATATGCGTCATCAAATAATCTGGCCTTGGTCAGTGCATCCGCTGCTTTATAGCGCGCCGACTGCGACCACTGATCAGCCATGTCCGGATCCACCGCGCGTGCCGACATCAGATACAGCCATGCCGATTGCGCATAGCGTTTCAGTGCATAATTGGATTCAGCTTTCCAGTAATACAGTTCACGTTCATATTCTGCATTCAGCCATTCATGTTTAATTAATCCAAACATGGCCAGCGCTTTTTCATTCTGTTCAACCGACTGCAAATCAAACACCACCTGAAAATACTGGTCGAGCATGGCTGGCGTCATGGTCTTGAGTTTTGTGACTGTCTTGCGCAGTACCTCAACGCCCCGGTCATAATCCCCTTCCAGCACCAGCACGCGCGCTTTACGCATGCGCCATTCAAATGGGTTCTTATCTTCCGGCGGCTCTTTCAAACTCAGCATCACGCGTGCTGCAAGATCAATCTGACCACTGGCGATGGTGTAGTCCACCAGGGCAAACCTGACTTC
>CAYRNH010000200.1:0-5002 GCA_964425515.1 uncultured Thiotrichaceae bacterium
CTGCTGCCCCTGATGCTGCGTTTATTCAGTATTGGCGGCGAAGTGTATTATTCGCTGTCTGCGATGACCGGGTTTTTCCTCGGCGTAATGATACTCGCTGTACACAAAATGTATCAGTCATCCACCGCCGCGCTGGAACTGTCATACGCTAACGAAAAACTGATTTCAGATCTGACCCATGCAGGCAAGGATCTGGAGCGCCTGAATCAGAATCTCAGTGATGAAATCGAATATGTAAAAAAGATTGAGACCGATCTTGTTGAAGCACGCGATCATGCTGAAAAAATGTCGCAGGCCAAAGGACAGTTCCTGGCCAATATGAGTCACGAAATTCGCACCCCGATGAACGGCGTCATTGGTACTTTGCAACTGCTGGAAACTTCGGAGCTGTCAGAAACGCAGGCAGAATATGTTGCCACCGCGCACAAGTCAGCCGAGGCTTTGTTATCGATTTTGAATGATATTTTAGATCTGTCAAAAATCGAAGCAGGCAAACTTAGTATCGAGAACATCACATTTGATATGCGGGAAGTGTTCGCTGACATCGTGAATCTAAATGCGCCTATCGCCGAACAAAAAAATCTGAAACTGTTGTCTGAAGTAGACGAAGCGCTGCCAGAATTCGTAGTAGGCGATCCGGTACGAATTCGCCAATTGCTGTTAAACCTTGTGTCGAATTCGATGAAGTTCACTGAAAAAGGTGAGATATGCGTTAGCCTGAAAGTTTTGAGTAATGCGGACAACAAGGCCCGGCTGCGTATTGAAGTCAGTGACACCGGCGTGGGCATTGATGAAGTGACTCTGGAAAAACTATTCACCGCCTTCACCCAGGCGGATGGCACAACCACACGAAAATATGGCGGCACCGGGCTGGGACTGGCGATCGTCAAACAGCTGGTGCAACTGATGGGTGGCGAGCTGGGCGTAGAAAGTGTGCCGCGAAAAGGCTCTACTTTCTGGTTTCAAATACCGGTGGGTGTGGCAACGCAGGGGCCGAAAAAGAAAGCGGCTGTTGCACAGGTGGATCATAGTCCTTTACCGAGTTCACGGATTTTGCTGGCGGAAGATAATCCTGTGAATCAGATGGTGGCCAATCGCATGCTGGAGCAGCTGGGTCTCGAAGTAGTGGTGGCAGCGAATGGTAATCAGGCGCTGAAAAAACTCGAGCGCGAAGATTTTGATGTGGTGTTTATGGATTGCCAGATGCCGGAGCTGGACGGTTTTGCAGCAACGCGGATATTGCGCGATTATGAAAAACAGTTATCAAAAGAGCGCACCACCGTGATCGCGATGACTGCCAATGTAATGGAAGGTGATCGCGAACGCTGTCTGGAAGCGGGCATGGACGATTACATCGGTAAGCCTGTAAAGCTTAATGAGCTGGAATCGGTCCTGCGCCGCTGGCTTGAATCAGCGTAAGGTTATTTCTTTGCTTTATCTTTAATCAAAGTCACCTGTTTGATGACTACTGGCGTCACGGGTACATCCGAAGAGAACGGACCGCCAGGACCTGTTTTCATCGCTGCAATCTTATCCATCACATCCATGCCCTGTTTGACCTGACCAAACACGCAGTAACCCCAGCCGCTAACCGATTTGTCACGAAAGTTTAGACTGCGGTTGTTGACCGTGTTTATAAAAAACTGATTGGTGGCAGAATTCGGATCGCCGGTACGCGCCATGGCAATGCTGCCGCGAACATTCTTCAAACCATTGTCAGCCTCGTTTTTGATCGGAGCATAGGTCGCCACTTTCATATAGTCCTGAGTGTAACCGCCGCCCTGGTTCATGAATCCTGGTATAACGCGATGAAAGATGGTGCCGTTGTATTTTCCGTCAGCAACATAGCGCAGAAAATTTTTCACGGTTACGGGCGCTTTATCGGGATACAGCTCGATAATCACCGGGCCCGCACTGGTATCCATTTTGACTTCAGGATTACCGGCCCAGGCAATGCTGGTGAGTGCAAGCAGAAAAACGGCTGAAAGCAGGCGTATGGTGGTATAAGGCATGTGTTTGGTGCTCCAGGTTGATTGGCGTTTGGGCTGTGTGTTGTCTGAGAAGTTCAACAGGCGCTAGTCGAGTGTAATTATGATTTTATGACCGCGCGGCGTGACAAATGCGACTTGCCGATACCGACAGCGCGTAGAAATAATGTCACCAGTTCCTGACTGAGCTCTTCCATGCTCAGATCGACCAGGCGATCATGCGGCTGCAAAAATTTTTGCACCAGCGCTTCACGCACCATCCCCTGAAACATCAGGCCCGCTGCCATAATGGTGATCTCGCGATTGGGAATGTCGTGTGTCATGCGCTCGTTGAGGCCGAATTCGATGTAGTCGGTAAAACTTTTCCAGCGGTTGATAAAAAAATCATTAGTCGCTGCGCTGCCGTCGAGCAGGCTCTGTAGTTCAATGCGCAACATGTCGGGATTATCGGCCACGCTCTTGATATAGACCTGGGTCATGCCGATGAGTACATCTTCAAAACTGGTACTGCTGTTGACGACCGTATCGACATAGCTTTCGCGCTGGGCAGACATGGTCTGGAGCACGGTATCGTAGAGCTGTTGTTTGGAATCAAAGTGGCGATACAGGATCGCGGGGGAGACATTAACCTTGCGGGCAATTTCGTCTATCGAGACACCGTGGAAGCCTTTTTCCGCAAATAGCTTCAGCGCGACCTTGAGGATTGAATCACGGCGCTGAACAGCAGGCATGCGTTGGTTCATCTGGGGTCTCGGTTGCTGGGCGCCGATTCGTTATACCTCTGGTTCGATGAAAATCCGAATCGGCGCTTCGCAAACAGCCAATCAGGCTGCCTTTTTGATCATGAATACGAACTTGCCGGATTCTTCACCGCTGGAAAGCAGTTCGTTGCCGGTTTGTTTGCAGAAAGCTTCGAAATCTTTCACTGAACCTGGGTCGGTTGCAATGATTTTCAGGGTTTGGCCGCCCTCGAGACCTGCAATTGCCTTTTTGGCGCGCAGGATTGGAAGTGGGCAGTTCAGGCCAGTTGCGTCTAGTTCAGCGTCGAATGCGCTCATAATATCACCTCGGTTGTTATATATTTGTTAGTGTTCACTAACATAAGTGAACGATTACTAACATAGCGCTGAAGCCGCCCGGTGTCAAGCATTTTCTACAAACCTGGGCGGCCCAGACACTGGATCAGAGCGGGCTCAGCTCGAAGGCGCGTTGTGATTGCTGAAATTATCAGGCACTTCCAGTACCAGCACGCCGTCTTCCTGGCTCAAAACCAGCGGTTGCAAGGACTGGTTTACGCAAGGGCCGGCAATACACAGGCCGCTGTCGATTTCAAACAGCGCATCATGGGTGGAGCAATGGATGAAGGCCTTGTCCAGATCCAGAAACTGATCTTCCTGCCATTCCAGATTGACGCCAGTGTGTGGACAGCTGTTGACATAGGCGTGGAAACTGGCGTTGCTATGCACAACAAACACATCCAGTGGCGCACCAGCAAAGTTGAGCGAAAAAGCACGGCTGCCAGGATCGGTAATTTCACTGGCAGGGCAAAGACTATATTTCACATGAAGAACCTATTTAAAATGTTAAGGTTGGCGCGAGCCTATGGCTCGGGCAGTATAACAAGCTCGGTATGGGGTATGAAGACAGGTGGTGAAACGTTCTGCTCAATGCAGCAGACAGGGTATCGAATGAAATGAGTCAGGAAGTCAACTGGATGATAGCAGTGCTACTGGGCATCATAGCGCTGGCCGCGCTGGCATATATAGTGTCGAAGTTACAAAAGATGCAGCGCAGTGAAGGCGATCTCGACAAGCAGTATGCAGGCCTTTTGCAATCGCAAAACCAGTTGCGCGAAGATCAGATCAAAGGCCTGGCCGACGTCCAGCTTAAATTAGAAAAACGTTTTGGTGATTTGCAACAGAGTATAGAAAAGCGGCTTGGTGAGATGTCCGAAGCCAACGTTGAACGCCAGGCGAAATCGAATTTACAGATTCAGAAGACACTTAACGAGCAGTTGACCGAGATCAGCGGTCAGGTCGAAAAAAGACTGAGCAAAGGTTTTGAAAAAACCAACGAAACCTTCACCGATGTGGTCAAGCGCCTTGCCCTGATCGATCAGGCGCAAAAACGAATTACCGAATTGTCCAGCAGTGTAGTCAGTCTTCAGGAAGTGCTCACCGATAAACGATCACGAGGCGCGTTTGGTGAGGTTCAGATGGCAGCGCTGGTGCGCAATGTCATGCCCGAGAATACATTTGCATTACAGTATGCGCTGTCAAATGGTAAGCGTGCAGACTGTGTACTGTTCCTGCCTGAGCCATCAGGCAATATGGTGATCGATTCAAAATTTCCTCTGGATTCGTTTCAACGCATGGTGGATCCGGACGCGCATGCTACAGACCGTCTCAGTGCCGAGCGTCAGTTCAAACAGGATATTAAAAAACACATAAGCGATATTGCTGACAAATATATTATTGCCAATGAAACCGCGGATGGTGCCATGATGTTCATTCCGGCAGAAGCTGTATTTGCAGAAATACACGCGCATCATTCCGACCTGGTTGAAGAAGCGCAGCGCCGCCGTGTCTGGATGGTGTCGCCCACTACGATGATGGCGGTATTAACAACAGCACGTGCGGTGCTGAAAGATTCTGCAACTCGCAAACAGGTCCACCTGATTCAGGAACATCTGGTGGCGCTGTCAAAAGATTTTGATCGCTTTAAAGTTCGTATGAATGACCTGGCCAGGCATATTAAACAGGCCAATGATGATGTCGGCCTGGTGCATACCTCGGCGAACAAAATCAGCAGCCGCTTCGAAAAAATAGAAAAAGTAGAGCTGGATGAAAAATTAAAAATAGAGCTACTCGATGATGACTCCGAAGAGGATCGACTGTAAATGACAGCTACGCCAGGAGTGCCGAGCTTTTCAAAGGCTGCGCGGATTATTATCGTTGCAGCAGCGCTGGTGGTTGTGATTGCAGGAATGCGCGAAGCGGCCAGTTTGCTGGTGC
>CAYRNH010000201.1:0-4902 GCA_964425515.1 uncultured Thiotrichaceae bacterium
AAAAACTGGGCAGGCCCCTGGTTTTTTATGGGCTATTTAACGCTGATGTTAGCGCCGGCCGCGCCGGTGGCAATAAACAGGTAATTCGGTGAAATGCTGTTCAGGTCCTGACTACCCTCCTGTGAGGTTGCCCAGCTGCCATCCAGACCGGTGCTACTGTATGCCACCAGACCGTTGGTACCAACAGCAATGAATTGCTGGTCCGGGCCATAACAGATGGAGCGAAAACTTTCTCCATTCGATATGGTGTTGGATTCCGCGGTCCAGTTGATAGCGTCCGGGCTGGAAGCCACGGCACCCGAATTGCCCACCACTGTATAGCTACCGGGGTTGGTGGTCACGCTGATGCCGCCACCAACAGCAGTCGTGGTCGTCTTGCTGGCGCCATAAGCCACGCCATACAGATCGTCGTTGAGATTGGATGTTTGCGTTGTCCAGGTGGCGCCATCGGGGCTGGTCAGTATGGTGCCAGATGCCCCGACCGCAATGAATTTACTGTTTACGTACGCTACTTTATAAAGATTATTGCTGGTACCAGAGTTCTCTTTTGTCCAGGTAGAGCCAGCACTGGCACCGGCACTGGTATTGAGATAAATCTCGCCCCCATCACCAACAGCTACATAACGACTTGCACCCACGGTCATCGAGTTCATCACTGATGTGCTGGTAATGGCGGCCGCGGATTCCCAGGTCACCCCCGTGTAATCGGTGCTCCTGATCACAGAGCCATCATCGCCCAGCGCTATGAAGCGTGTACCATCGTAGATAACCGATTTCAGATTGGTTGAAGTGCTTATCGGCAGGCCGGTTGCCTGGGTCCAGCCGGTGACTCCGCCGACATCAGGGTAACTATACGTGCCGTAGAATATGGTGGCCGCATCACCGACCGTGACATAGGTGCTGATAATACCAGTGTTAGTGGCATTGGCGACGGTACTGACACCCAGAACAATACTGTTTAAATTATTGCTACTGAGTGAAGTACCGATGGTCCACGGCGTGCTGGGGCTTATCAGTCGCGGGGTGGCGGTGAAGACTGGCGTGAACGGGCCCACCGCGCTGCCGTTCTCGGATGAAGTGATGCTAAAGGCATACTGAGTACCGTTGGTGAGGCCAGTGAGCACATAGGGCGGCCTGGCATCCAGTAGAATTCGGCTGTAATTGTTCAGGCTCACGTCTGTGCCGGTATTGTAAAAAATCCAGTATTTTCGGCCCGCGACCGCATCCCAGTTGAGTACCACCAGGCCATCACCCACCTGATCCAGCGAAGCATTGGCGGGCGCATCGGTGGGCGTAGATGCTGGATTGAAGCAGGCAGTGACACTCAGAGTCAGGAGCAGAATACAAACGCGGGATAAAAATTTCACAGATATACCTTTTTTTAATTGTCGGCGCTGACAGGCAGCTGGCCGTGGTCTGGGTAGCCAGACAGGCGCCTATGATACAAGCTTGAATGCTGGCAAGCCAGACGAATTTCCCGGCTTTGCATTGCTCGGTGAAGTATCTATGAAAGGTTGGGCGCTGAAAAAGTTCAATCAGCCCGCAGCGATTGATTCACGGACTTCTGAGGCATCGTAATGTTCCAGCCAGCGAATGAATGCCTCCTGCGGCATGGGCTTGGCAAGATAGTAGCCCTGGCCGATATCACAGCCCAGGTCTCTCAGCGCATGCAGGGTCTCGATATTCTCAATACCTTCTGCAACCACTTTTAAATCGAATCCATGCGCCATTTCTACCACTGTTTTCACGATGTGCTGATCCATGGAATTTTCTAACATATAACAGACAAAGGTCTGATCGATCTTTAATTCACTGGCTGGAATATTTTTAAAATAAGACATTGACGAATAGCCTGTACCAAAATCGTCAATCGATATATTCAGACCGAGCGCCTTAAGATCATCGAGCGCAATAAAACTGGATGTCATTTCATCCATCAACGCGCTCTCTGTCACTTCCAGCGTTAAATTTTTACGATCGGTGCCCCATATACTCAATGCGCTGCTGATGGCATCAACAAGATCAGGGTCTGCCAGCACTCGGGTAGATAAATTCACGGCTACTTTGATAGGCGCTTTCATACGCGGCCATTGACTACTCAATCGAAGCGCAGCGTTTATCGTCCAAGAAGTAATACCGTGAATTTGCCCGCTTTTTTCAGCAACAGGTATAAAAATTTGTGGTCGGATATAGCCTCTGGCCGGGTTTTTCCAGCGAATCAGTGCTTCAACACCATACAACTCACCCGTTTGCAGATATACCTGGGGCTGAAAATACAGCTCGAATTCATCTCCTGCCAGTGCGTTCTCAAGCTCAACTTCTATATCCCAGATATTGAAATCGGATTCCTGAGTTTTTTCTGAATATATCGCATGTTGTTTGATGCCGTGGCGCGCATCGAGCAAGGCCATTTCTGCTTTCTGAATAAGCCCCTGCACATCATCCGCATGATCCGGGTAAAAAGCGATCCCCATATCGGCGGTAAGCTTATGTTTGTGCGAACCCAGGTCGAATGGTTCCGCAAGACTACTGAGTAGCTTATGCGCTGCAAGGTTCGCATGGCCTTCATTCAGTATTTCTGGCAATAGCAGAATAAATTCCGAATTACCTACGCGGGCAATATAATCCTGCTCGCGAGACAGTTGTTTCAAGCGGTTAGCGAATTCCTGAAGCAATATATCGCCTGCTTCATAGCCATACACAATATTAATTTGACGGAAATGATTAATATTAATCAGAAGGACAGCAAACTTTTTACCAGACGCCTGATGAGATGATATAAGACGCGCCATGTCTTCATATAATTTTTGTCTATCGAACATAGTCACAGGGCGCAATTATGAATTTTTAAAGGTAAAACTGCTCAGGATCTATTCCATACATTCCGGGCTCGACGCTTCTTGCTATATCGAGTGAATTACCTGCCGCGTCTTTGACGACCGTCATCAAATTTATTATATCAAAGTCACTGTAGGCTTCTTTATTTTCATCCAGCAACAACATAATCTGCGGCCTCAACCGCCAGACCCTGTTTTGCGCAAATACCACACCGACTCGGCCATCACTAAGCTCAACGACGGTACCCACTGGATATATGCCAACGACCTGAATAAATTGTTCAACCAGCTCAGCCTGGAAATCAATATTGCGCCATTCGTACAGTTTTTTGATTGCGTTGTGTGGCGATATGGCATAGGCAAAAGGCCGCTCGGAAATAATGGCGTCATAACAGTCGACGATACCCGCTATTCTGCCAAAGATAGGAATCGAATTGCCTTTGATACCAACAGGATAACCACTACCGTTATGTCGCTCATGATGAGTCTGTACCATGGAAACAACATCTTCGCTGATACCACCGATTGAACGCACAATATCGACACTGTGCTGAACATGCTGCTTTACCAGCTTGAATTCGTACTGATTGTAGCGATTGCTGTTATTAATTAATTTTTCTGGCAACCGCATTTTTCCAACATCGAATAACAGGGCACCCATTGCAAGCGATTGCAGGTCTTCTTTGGGAAGCCCCAGGTGACGACCAAATGCAACCGCCCAGATCGACGTGCTCACCGAATGATTATAAGTGTAATCATCCTTTCTTTTCATCCTGGTTAGCCAGGAAAACGCATCAGGATTACGGGTAATACTGTCAACCATCGGGTTGATAGCACTTTGCAGCACAGGTAGACTCAATTTTTTATTGTTAGCAATATCGCCCATGATATCTTCGGCGAAACTAACTAAAGTATTGTGGTTATCGCGTGCTGTTCTTAGTTCTTCATCGAGCGCTGTTACTTCGACATATCGTATGGGCTTAATACTGGTGAGATATTGTTTTTCTTCATCGCTAGCCGAAAACTTTTTTTCACGCTCAAAACTATTATCTTCAACAACCTCGCTCAAATCCACGTCAACGTAGACATATTTACAGTATTTTTCCAGCTCCTTGATGTCTTCCTGAGTTTTGACCACAAAGCCCTGTAATAAATAGGGCGTTTCAAGCCACGGCCGATCCAGCCGTGTGACGTACATTCCCAGCTCAATGTCTGGGACTCTCACTTTGATTTCTTTTATTGACATCAATTATATAACAATTAATTTCGTCTGTGATCCGGGCAAAACCCCTAGCCTCGGATATACATTAGTGGGCTCTTATCGACTATAGCAGAAGACAGCATTACAAACTTATATGCACGTGGAAAAAACAGGTAGACAATGCTTCTAAGTATCTGTTACCGAGCTCCTGACGAACGGTCACTGCCCTCCTCCATACCAGAGGCATCAGCTGCTGGCAGCGGTTTCAGAAACTGCTTTTCGAACACGTCTGCGGGTACCGGTCTGCTGAATAAATATCCCTGCATTTCATCGCAGTTTAGCGCAAGTAGCTGGCTTGATTGTTGTTCGGTTTCGACGCCTTCCGCAACCACCTTGAGATTCAATGCATGCGCAATCGCAAGGATCGGCCAGTCTTTGCGCACACCGATAGCGTTGGTAGATGATGTTTCTGTGATACTTCCCTGCTCCTGCAGATTGGATATTAGCTCGTGCTTGATCAGATAGAGCGCAACAGCTCGATTACCTACATACGCATCGGTCTTGCCACTGGAAAGCGCATAAATAGCGTCTTTGGTGGAATCAAATTCCTTGAGCCGTATGTCAGGGTATTTTTCGTGGAGGACTTTTACGATAAAAAATCCCTGTTCAACACCAACCGTTTTGCCTTTCAGATCGGCCAGAGGACGGTAACGCCCTGCACCTTTTCGGGTGAAGATTACGTGCGGCACAATCAGGTAGGGTCTGGTGAAATTAAAATACGGTTCGCGCCCCGGACGAGGCGTGATCCCCGTCAAGGCATCGATTTTTCCGGATTTCACATCATCATAAAGCTTGTCCCAGGGG
>CAYRNH010000202.1:0-4872 GCA_964425515.1 uncultured Thiotrichaceae bacterium
GTCAGCGGATATATCTGACTCTCGACGTTACGCCAGAATGTCGATATACTGACGAAATGCACACCTTTGCCTTCCACCGCACCAGCAGCCGTCTGATAGAAATGCGTTCCAGCACCTATCTGCGTGAACCCCATCATGAAAGCTAGACTGACCGCACGCCTGCAAACGATTATCGACAGCATCTGCGGCCAGGGCTGCCAGTATGTCAGGCAGTTTATTCAGCAGTTACAGCAAGGCAAACTGGACGAAAAAACAAAATCACTCAATGTTCAGGAGCGCAACCTGATCCTCGCAGAATTAGAATCAATCATGTCGGTTTACAAACAACGCTAGATTGATATCGACCGCAACCCGGTGACCACACTCGCCACCGCTTTCTGGTAAAACCACTCCCGTCTGTCTTATCACCGTTCACAACGGTGATTGCGCACGTTTTTCATTGCGCAGCACATTTTCGATGGCAATCGCACTCATATTCACCAGCGACCGCACCGACGATGATTGCGTCAGCACATGCGCCGATTTTCGCGTGCCCACCAGTATCGGGCCGACATTAACGCCGCCGCCCAGTATGCGCAATAAATTGACTGCGACGTTCGCCGCATCCATGTTGGGCATCACCAGTAAATTGGCACTGCCCTGCAATTGCGAGTCCGGAAACAATCGTTGCCGCACCAGTGCCGATAACGCGGCATCGGCCTGCATTTCGCCATCGGCTTCCAGTTGCGGCGCACGCTCACGAAGAATACGTAAGGCCTGGCGCATTTTTTCTGCCGATGGTGCATGTGAAGTGCCAAAACTGGAATGTGATAGCAGTGCTACTTTAGGTTTGATACCGAAAGCCTTGATTTCTTCCGCGCACAGTATGGCCATTTCGGCAATTTCTTCGGCAGATGGATCCGGTTTTATGTGCGCATCGCAAATAAAAACGGTATACGAAGGTAATATATGCGCCATCAGTGTTGACGCACTCTGTACCCCCGGCGCTTTGCCGATGATGTCCAGCACATGATGCATGCTACGTTGAAAACCATCGATAACACCGGCAATCATCGAATCGGCATCACCACAGGCCACCATCAACGCTGCCAGTATCGAGCTCTGTGTTTTCACTAAATGCTGCGCGCTTCCCGGGGTGACGCCTTCGCGTCCCAGCAAGGCATGATAATACCGCCAGTGTTTGTCGTACAAAGAATTGTGATGCGGATCGACCACTTCGACATCAACACCCGTGCGTATGCGCAGACCCAGGCGTAAAATTTGTTTATCGATGACTGTCGGATCACCGATCAATATTGGTTTTGCGACTTCGTCATCCACCACCTGTTGCACGGCCTGCAATACGCGCCGACTTTCACCATCGGCGTAGACCAGGCGTTTGCCACTGCCAATAGCGCGTTCGAGTACCGGGCGCATGAAAAAGCCGGTGCGATGCACAAACGATTTCAGCCGTTCACGATACGCGTGCATGTTTTCGATGGGACGTGTTGCTACACCACTTTGCATTGCTGCCAACGCAACTGCGGGCGCCAGTTCGGTCATCAGTCGTGGATCGAACGGTTTGGGTATTAAATACTCTTCACCAAAGTGCTCAGGCTCACCGCCATACGCCTGCAGGACACGCTCAGAGGTTTCTTTTTGCGCCAGTTTTGCCAGCGCGTACATGCAGGCAAGTTTCATTTCTTCATTGATTGTGGTCGCGCCTACATCCAGCGCACCGCGGAAAATAAATGGAAAGCACAACACGTTATTGACCTGATTAGGATAGTCCGACCGCCCGGTGCAGATCACCGCATCATCGCGCACCTCACGCACCAGATCGGGCGTGATTTCAGGGACTGGATTTGCCAGCGCCATGATCAAAGGCCGCGGCGCCATTTTTTTTACCATCTCGGGCTTGAGCACGCCCGGCGCCGACAGACCCAGAAAAATATCCGCATCGGCGATCACATCATTCAGCGTGCGTGCACTGGTATCGACCGCATAGGCTGACTTCCACTCATCCATCAATTCGCTGCGGCCCTGATACACCACGCCAATGATATCGGTGACAATAATGTTTTCTTTTTTCAGACCTGCAGTGACCAGTTGATTGAGACAGGCCAGTGCCGCGGCGCCAGCACCCGAGGCCACCAGCTTTACCTCTTCAATCTTTTTGTCGACCACCTGCAAGGCATTAATCACTGCAGCAGCGACAATTATCGCAGTGCCATGCTGATCATCGTGAAACACAGGAATGCTCATGCGTTCGCGCAGACGTCGTTCGATTTCAAAACATTCGGGCGCCTTGATATCTTCCAGATTGATCCCGCCGAAGGTGGGCTCGAGAGCCGCAACCGCATCGATAAACTTGTCTACATCGGGCTGATCAATCTCGATATCGAATACATCAATGCCGGAAAATTTCTTGAATAGTACCGCCTTGCCTTCCATCACAGGTTTGGCCGCCAGCGGCCCGATATTGCCCAGCCCCAGCACCGCACTGCCATTGGTAATAACGCCGACCAGATTGGCGCGGGCGGTAAAACGCGCGGCATCAACTGGATTTTCAACAATGGCATTGCAGGCATCCGCCACGCCGGGTGAATAAGCCAGCGCCAGGTCGTTTTGCGTCGCCAGTGGCTTGGTCGCAACGATTTCCAGTTTTCCTGGACGCGGAAACTCGTGATAATCGAGCGCTTTTTTATCTTCCACCGACATGCATATTTCCTCTCTGAGCTGTTCCTGCGGCTATCTAACACAACCACATTCATACTGGTTATTATTTTGAAGTTACTCAGTATAATCTCACATTAGCAACAACTACTACAGTCAGGAAACCATCATGTTACAAGCCGGACAAACCGCACCCGACTTCAGCTCTACCAACCAGCACGAGCAGACCGTCAAGCTATCTGACTATAAAGATCGTAACAATGTGGTGCTGTATTTTTACCCTAAAGACGATACCCCCGGCTGCACCATCGAAGCCAACGACTTTACTCGATTCTCAGCTGACTTTGCCGCGCACGATACAGTCATCATCGGTGTCAGCCGCGATAACTGCGAAAGTCACCGCGCATTTATCGGCAAATTCGGACTCACGGTTGAGCTACTTGCCGACACCGATGGCAAAGTCTGCGAAGCCTATGGTGTCTGGCAGGAAAAAGAGAAAAATGGCGTAAAAAACATGGGCATCGTCCGCTCGACATTTGTGATCGATAAAAACGGCGTTCTTGCAGAAGTGATTTATGGCGTCGACCCGAATGGGCATGCGGAAGCGATGCTGGAAGTAGTGAAAAATATCGGCTAGTCGATACCGACCAGCAGGTTAATCATATCGTTATTTAAAGCACATAAATTAAAAATGCTGGCACATCCATGTGCTGGCATAATTTGTGGTTTAACCAGAAGTCTATTATTTCAATACAACCTGTTTAAATGAGAACACGTTTTCTGTTGCAGGATCAACAGTCATCTCAACCCAGCTATTATCAGCACTGCCAAATACTTCAACACGCGTGAAGTTAGGCGTTAAACGACCATCGGAGTTGTACATAGCTTTGTCAATTTTAAAATAGTGCGAATCACCATGCACCAGCACAACCTGGCCATCGTATGACTGGGTTTCACTAACAAGCGCATTGAAAAAATCAGTGTAACCATTGTCAGCAGTCAAGGCTGGCAGGAAATCATCCTGGTAACCACCATCACTCAATTCAACCGGGAAGTAAATATCAGCCTGAATGTCGATTAATACACCGGCATAGTGTCTTTCTTTAGCTTCAGCAAATGCTGCTTTCAGCCACTCGATGTTTTTGATATTACGAGCCCTGTATTCTGCCGTAGCTGCATCACAATCCGCCTGAGTACGATTAGATTTTTTAGTGCACTGACTGGCAGTTGCAACTAAATTGTTGTTACTGCCGGGAATATTTAATGCAACAAATTCCACGTTATTTTTAACAAAGCGACTGTTTTCGCTGTAAGCCATTCCCAGCTCACCCTGGCGCTTCACAACAATAGGATCAAGACCCTGAGTTGTGTTTTTGCTGAAAAAAGTTGTACGTAAAAAATCGAGGCGTTCAAGTGGATTGTAGCTACCATTGTTTGTTCTATGACAGTCTACCCACTCATTATCACCCAGCGCATATAAGGTCGGCGCTTCAAGTCTATTGAATATGCTGACAACATCACTGCCAATAGCCTCATCAGTACATAACGAGCTTCCGTTTTTAGTATCGCCAGCGAATACAGTAAAGTCCAGGTTGTGCGAATTCATCGACTCAATGGTCTGGTCGATCATTCTGCTTTTTTCCGCAGGGTCCGCATTGTAAAATTCATCTCCCCATAATGCCACTTTCATACGTCGATGCTCGTCTACATGTTCCTTTTTAAACGAATGTTGATCGTAGTTGCCGGCATACGCAGTACAGGACAAGGTTGCTGCCGCTACAACTGCTGCCGATAGTTTATACAGGGTGTGCATTTTTTAATCCTCTTGATTATGACAGTACATATAATGTCGGATACAAGAGGATATACAGCCAGCATGACCAATCTGTGACGTTTATATTAAGGAATGTTTAAGAAAGACCTGAATAGTTTCATTTCCCGTTCGAGCCGGGACTCACTTCTACCCCAACCTGCACACTACAAATATTAAGTAGCTACTTAATAATATTAGCGATCGCTTATTAATGACAGGCCCATACTATTTTTTGTAGCGCGCATGTCTCATACCGGCCACCCAGGTGGTGACTGCCAGTGCAACATGGATTCAGTCTGGAATTCATTTATATACATCGTCTGTGCTACCCTGATAGGTACCCCAGGAAAGAGGATGGAAGATGCACTCAGTCATAATCCCTGGCTTGTATCTGCTTTCAGGCA
>CAYRNH010000203.1:0-4814 GCA_964425515.1 uncultured Thiotrichaceae bacterium
ATAAACACCTCGATCTTTTCACCACAATACGGGCAATGAATTTCGTTGAATTCGCTTAGCATGACTAGATGTCCTCACCTGCATAACTACAATAATAAAGACTTTGTTTTACTTTGCGGCTTTGGCGTTTTTCGCGGCAAGTATTAGTTTTTGTGATTCACCAGATACAAAGACAAATCCGGCCAGTAAGTAATGATCAGCACCGCGATGATCAGGATAAACATAAACGGTATGGTCGCAGCATACAACTCGGTGACCGGTTTATTGAAACGGTAACTGGCGATAAACAGATTCATCCCTACCGGCGGAGTAAAATAGCCGATCTGCATATTGGCGAGAAAAATAATACCCAGATGGACTGGATTGACGCCATAACCGATGGCCATTGGCAGAATCAGCGGCACCACGATCACCAGTGCCGAGAACACATCGAGAATCATGCCGAGGCCAAACAGGAAGATATTGAGCAGAATCAGAAATGTCAGTCGGCTGTCGATATGGGCGCGGACAAATGCAAACAGCTTGTTCGGCACTTCGGCGTCTATCAGATAATTGGTCGATGCTAACGATACCGCAAGAATCACCAGTACGCCGCCGACCAGCACCATGGAATCGCGCATGATATCGGGTAATTTTTTCAGTGGTATTTCACGCAGCACCAGCACTTCGATAATAAACACATAGAGCACGGACACCGCTGCGGCTTCTGAAATAGCGAAATACCCGCCATAGATACCCCAGATCAAAATAAACGGCATCGGCAATTCCCACATGGAGTCACGTAGTGCGATGATCAGCTTTGGCAATGAGAATGCGCTACGGTTTACAGCGGAGTTTGGCCGTGTGCTGGTGTATATGCTCCAGGCAGTGAGCATCAACAGCATCAGCAAGCCCGGTAGCAGGCCGGCGCGAAACAGATCATCGATTGCGACCGGCTGCCCCAGGTTCATCTGCTGCGCGATCACACCATAGAGTATCAGCGCAATCGAAGGCGGGAATAACAGACCCAGGCTACCGGATGAGGTGATCAGGCCAAGATTGAATTTTTCACCGTAACCCGCCTGTTTCATTGCGGGATACAAAATCGCACCAAGCGCAATGATGGTTGCGCCCGAAGCACCTGTGAGCGCGGTGAAAAATGCGCAGGCGAATAAGGACACAATCGCAAGCCCGCCCGGCATCCAGCCGAGCATGGCATCGGTGACCTTGACCAGTCGCTCCGACGCTTTGCTTTCACCCAGAATATAACCCGCCAGCGTGAACAAAGGGATGGCGACCAGCACAGGGGTATCGACAATGCGATAAATTTCGATCGCAATCACCGAAAGATCCACCCCTGATTTTGCAAAGCCATAGAGCGCACTACTGGCAATCACGACAAATAATGGAACACCGATTACGATCAGAAATGCAACCAGCGCAATCCCGAGCAACATTAGTGCGGCCTCACTTTAGGCGGCACGATGAACAGCATGAAATATCGCACCGCCATAAGAAAGAATGCGATCGGGATAATCAGCTCAGTGGTCCAGGCAGGTATGCCGGAAAAAGCCATGGTGTGATATTCGTAATCCATCCGCACAAAACGCGCACTGTGCCAGGCAATTAGTACACAGATAAAAATACAGAAGGTATACACTGCGCGTTGCAGGTAAGGTACAGCATTTGGCGACAGGTAACGAGTTAAAAAATCAATACGGATGTGGTTATTGGTACGGGTAGCAATCACTGCGCCTGACAGCGCTACCCAGAGCACGAGTATTCGCAACAGAGGATCTGCCCAGGCAATGCCGGAATCGAAAACATTACGAAAAACAATCTGCGCCACTGCAAGGATGACCATCGCAGAAAGCATCAGGATCAGCAACCAGTCTTCTATGCGATTAACAAAATAAAGAACCCTGGTGGCCTTTCGCATAACGCGTCGATTCATACAGACAGTATCTTAGCTGGCTGCTGGCGCAGACTTTACCAGCTTCATCAGCTTGTCGTAGATATCTCTGTCATAAGCGCTTTTCTGTTCCAGGGTTTCAACAGCACTATCACCAATCTTATGCCAGGCGTCTAATGTGGCAGGTGACAGTGTGATAAATTGTATTCCCTGGTTTTTTAGTGCATCACGCGCAGAGATATTATCTTTGCGATTCTGTGCATCAATTTCCTGAAAAACCCTGGCCATGACCTTACGTACCAGGGCCGCATCGCCCGGGCTAAGTTTATTGAATGCTTTTTTGTCTATCACCAGCAGCGCTGATAAATAGGTCAAAGGCACATTGATCACATACTTGATTTTGGTGTGCCACTGCAAAGCGATTGCGCCAATAGGCGAAGCAATAACAGTGTCAATCAGACCGGTTTGCATCGCGGTCAGTACATCAGACAGAGGCAAGGGTACGGGCGTTATGCCTGCTTTTGAAAATACCGCATCGGCAACATTGCTGCCTGGCGGCGACCAGACTTTTCGCTCGCGCAGATCTTCAACCGATTTAACAGGGTATTCTGACATCATGTAGGCAAAGCCACCTTCGGCCAGGCCAAAACTGACGAAACCTTTGTCTTCCAGCTTTTTCATCAGCAAGGGATCCATCTGTTTGCGCACATAATCGACCTGTTTCAATGTGCTGAACAGAAATGGCAGGCTGTATATATCAATATCTGGCTGGATCGCTGACAGATTACCTGTGGTTATTGCCCCGCCCTGCAACTGACCGATGCGAATTTTGCGCAGCACATTGTCATCGCTGCCCATGACACCGCCGGGATAGAACTTAAATGTTACACGGCCCTCGGTTTGCTGTTTGATCTGGGCAGCACCTTCGCGCATTTTCTGCATCCAGCCGGTGCCATCCGGTGACAACGTTGCGATCTTAAATACCGTGGCGTGCGCCGTTGCGCTCATGAGCAACAGGCAGATAAGGCAGGCTCGAATTTTCATAGATACATTTTTCTTGTTGGGTATGTCCATATCAGACAAGGCAAACATATTCTGGCGATGAACATGCCTTCTGTAAAGCCTGATCCAGAATTATCAGTCACTTAACTGGTGCTCGGGGATTTTAGCACGGGCTATCAGGAATAAGGAACTGGGCCGCGAAGCCCGCCGAACACAGCGATTAGCCGAGCGCGAGGTACCGCCGCCAGCCGCCAAGCCCGGTGATTTCTTTTGCACCCGCTATCGCATACGCTTCGCAAATAAAACCGGGCAGCCAGCGACCATCGCTGGTTTCAACCTTGCCTATACCCAGTGGCGCAGGAATGGCTGCAACGAAACTGCCAAATTCAGATCGCGGAAGCTGCCAGATCTCGATCTCAAGCGCACGACCCTCGCTGGTATCGCGCATCATGCCCGGTCTTTGCACTGAGCCATCGATAACATACATACGATAACAGCTGGAGGATGTGGTTTTTTCCAGCAGCCGCGCACCACGTTCGCGTAGTTGCCAGTTTAGCGCCAGCCCTGCCATGTGTGCGCCACAGACAATGAGCTGAACATGCTCAGAAAAGGCAACAGGATCGGCGAGCGTTTCGACCAGAGGGCTGGCAAGATGTCCCGGGCGGATCTGACTGTATTGTTGCCAGAGATTGGCATACGACAATAACTGACGATCGTGCAGACTGGTGCTGACCAGACTGATACCCCAGGGCAGACCGTTGCTGAGAAAGCCAGCGGGTACAGCGACAGCGGCACAGTCGAGCAGATTCATAAAATTGGTGTAATAACCAAGATCACTGTTGCGCGCAATCGGGTCGGCATTGACTTCTTCGATGGTATAAATGGTGCCTGCGGTTGGTGTTACCAGAAAATCAAACTCGGCGAGCAGGCGTTTCGCCTGAACACGGTAGGCCTGCATCTGGTATTCCGCTTTGAACGCATCGGTCGCTGTTTTGTTTTCAGCACGACCGATGATATTGCTGATCACAGGCAATAGCGCATCTTTCTGCTCGCGTAAGAGTTGTTCTATTACCAGATAGCGTTCCGCCAGCCACGGACCTTCGTAGAGCAATTTGGCCGCTTCCATGAATATACTAAAATCTATTGTATGTTTAACACCACCAAGGTCCTGCAGAGTGCGCACATTTTTTTCGAACAGCACTTGCGCTGAGGCATTACCAAAAAATTCAAGCTGGTCACTTTTCGGTACTGCAAAATTAAATGGTTTTTTCGCAAGGCCGTAGTGACGCGTGTTATTTTCGAATACGTTCTCTCTGGCGTACTGATCATCCGCATCGTACACCGCAGCGTGATCGAACACAGTATTCGCATCGTCCGTGCTGAGTGCGAAAATACTCACGCAATCCAGGCTGCGACAGGCAGGCACCACACCGCTGGTACTCAACAACCCTTTCGATGCTTTTAGCCCCACAATATTATTAAACGCCGCCGGCACGCGACCCGAGCCTGCGGTGTCGGTGCCCAATGAAAAACTGGCCAACCCAAGCGATACTGCCACCGCCGAGCCCGAACTCGAACCGCCCGATATATAGTCTTTGTTGAATGCGTTTTTGCAAACGCCCCAGGGTTCGGGCGAACGCGTACCGACCAGCCCGGTAGCAAACTGGTCCATATTGGTTTTACCGATCGGAATGGCACCAGCCGCAACCAGTTGTTCGACCACAAAGGCCGAGTGCTCGGGTGTATAAGCAAATGCAGCACAGGCCGCGGTCGTCGGAATACCGGCAAGATCAATATTGTCCTTGATTGCAAACGGTATGCCGTACAAAGGCAGGTCTTTGATGTCGGCTTTGTCGAGTCTGGCAAAATACGGTTCCAGTTCGGCCATGCTCAAAAGATGAATCCAGATATTGTGGTCTGC
>CAYRNH010000204.1:0-4794 GCA_964425515.1 uncultured Thiotrichaceae bacterium
GTCATCGGTGTCGACATGACCCCCACCATGATTAGCAAGGCACGCGCCAATGCCGCCAAAGGCCAGTACCATCATGTCGAATTCCGTCTCGGTGAAATCGAAAATCTGCCACTGGCCAACGACCATGTCGATGTCATCATTTCCAATTGTGTGATCAATCTTTCCCCCGACAAGGCCCGCGTATTTGCCGAAGCGTACCGCGTGCTCAAACCTGGCGGCCGCCTGGCGATATCCGATGTCGTCGCCAGCGTTGAGCTACCCGACGAATTGCGCAATGATCTCGAGCTGTATTCCGGTTGCATGGCAGGCGCTTCATTAATAGACGAGCTGGAAAGCATTTTGCGCGACACAGGATATGAGAATATTCGTATCGCCCCCAAAGACGAATCACGCGATTTCATCAAGGACTGGGCGCCGGGACGTGGTGTTGAAGACTATGTAGTATCGGCCACCATCGAAGCAGTGAAGCCCGGCGGGGATTGTTGTGCTGATAGCAGTTGTTGTTCCTGAAATAACAAGCTGTCTGTCACATAAAGCTTGTTGAGCGACCGGCTAATATCGGCTGCGGTTTCATCTACCGCGCTTTGCCTCGGTGGCAATAATTATTGTTTTTTGAAATCCAGCGACGCCGAATTGATGCAATAGCGCAAACCCGTCGGTTGTGGCCCATCTTCGAACACATGACCGAGGTGCGCGTCACAGGAAGGACAACGTACCTCAACGCGTACCATGCCGTGTGAAGTATCACGAATTTCAGTCGGCGCGTGTTCATTATCAACCGGCTTCCAGAAACTGGGCCAGCCCGAACCTGAATCGTATTTTTCGTTTGAGCTAAATAGCGGCTCACCACAACACACGCAGTGATACATGCCAGTATCTTTGTTGTTGTAATACGCGCCGCTAAATGGATGCTCGGTGCCACCCTGACGCGCAACCTTGTACTGTTCGTCGGTCAATTGCGCACGCCATTCGGCATCATCTTTCGTTACTTTTTTATCTGTCACCATTAACACCTGAAAGATTTGATTTTAGAATTCGCGCGCACCACCAATCTCTCACAAAGCGTAGTTATTTCAGGACACACGCCAAAACTCCAGGAATGATTCAATTGAGCGCAAGACAAGGCATTGATTGTTTCAAATAGCGGAGTTTACTTCTAGTAAATGAGCAAGTTTGAAACAATCAATAACGCAGTATTGTGCCGAGTGAATCATTCCCGCACTTATCAGCATTGTTCCCAGGGGAGATTATGAAACCTCCACCCACCCGTAGTACTGCGATGATGCTCATCATCCAGCTCGCCTTCAAAGCCTTCATCGATGTGATACACATTACCGATTCCGGCCTCGACTAAAACTTTTCCAGCTTCCAGCGAGCGTTTGCCGCTGCGACAGATCAGCACTACCGGCACGCTGCCTTCGCTGGTCTCGGTCACGCCGCCCAGCATCAGTTTGCGTACTTCGGTGACAAAATGTGGGTTCACTATCCAGTCGGGTTCGTCGATCCAGGGTACATGGACCGCACCTTTGGGATGACCGACGAATAAATATTCCATACTTGAGCGTATGTCGACCAGTAGGGCGCGAGAATTTTCCTGGCACAAATCCCATGCCTGTTGCGGCGTGAGGTTCTTGAGGTCTGCTGACATAATATGCTCGAAGCGCCAGGTGAAACGGGGCGCTGATGATTACCTGGAAGCTATATATTGCATGAACGGCTGCAGCCGTTCAACTACTGCTGACAGGTGCTCTGCCGGAATCTGTGAGTGGTTTCCGTGCAGAATATGCTTGAATGCCTGCTGTATATCCTCTTCTGTGACCACTGTTTCGGGCTCAGGCTCGGCCTGGGCATCGGCGAACAGAACAATTTTTTGATCACCGCCCTGCAGCGCGTCAGCCAGAGCGGATTCAGCCTGTTTAAGTACAGTTGGGAAATCAGTTTCTGCATGTAGATTGACCGTGCTGATCCCACCCACCAGATCAACTCGCAGCTTTTCCTTGCCGGTATCGAATACCAGTTTACGCGCGGTTTCGAGCATACGCTCAACGACATCATGTGCATCTGTCATATTCGCCAGAGGTAACATCAGGGCGATACGCGCCATTCCGGTACGCGCAGCGACATCTTCTGTGCGCAATGTGCTCGTTAATCGTTTGCAAACTGCTCGGATGATCTGTTGCGCAACCGATTTGCCTGTACTGAGAAAAATTTTCTGGAAATTGCTGATTTCGAGCACAACGACTGACATATGAGTTTTATGTCGGTGAGCAAATGCATAATTTTTGTGCCCCTGCTCTTCGAAACTACTGGCATTGAACAACCCGGTGAGCTTGTCATGACCAACCTGTTTCTCCAGCTCAGCGACCTGACGATTGAGCCTGGCGTACGATTTCGCACGACTGATCAGGTCTATGGATTCAAATGGCTTGGTAACAAAATCGGTGGCGCCACTATCAAAAACTTTCTTTTTTGCTGCTTCATTATCTTCATGTCCGGTGATAATGATAACCGGCAGTGCTGCGATACGCTCGTCATCAGATGCGCGCACATTTGCAAGCAACTGCATGCCATCCATCTCCGGCATTTGCATATCGGTAAAGACGACAGAGATAGAACTGTTGTTCTGTATGTGTTCCCAGCCTTCAACACCGTTGACCGCTTCAATAGTTTCATAATCACTGCCAAGCATCTTTCTGGCAGCAATGCGGATGACTTTGGAGTCATCAACGATGAGAATGACGGGTTTGTCGGGATTTGTTTCACTCATGAAAAACTCTGTTGTTAACCGCTTCCCTGCGACATTAAGTTCTTCTGAGCATAGTTATATATTTAGAGTATGCAATGCATGACGACGAATCGCCTAATTTTCATGATAAGAGTAGCCTTCCAGACCCGCTTTTAACTCCTGACGACATTCCTCCAGCAAGGCTTTATCCTCTATGCTGCTGCTTAGTCGCTGATTCAGATCATCCAGTAACGCGCGGGTATCGTAGTGCACATATTCGAGCAGATCCCGCGTGCAATCACCACGTTCGACGCCGGTTATCTGGCCAACTCCGTTTTCATCGAGCTTCACGTTCACCACGTGTGAATCACCGAACAAATTGTGCATATCCCCCAGTATTTCCTGATACGCACCGACCAGAAAAAATCCCAGCAAATATTCCTCACCCTGGTTAAGTGCATGCAGGGGTAAAGACTGACGAATTTCTCCGCTGACCGGGTAGGCTTCGATATGGCCATCCGAATCACAGGTCAGATCCTGCAACACAGTATCACGCGTTGGACGCTCGTCCAGCCGTTGCAGCGGCATGACAGGAAACACCTGACCCAGGCCCCAGACATCGGGCAAAGACTGAAATACTGAAAAATTACAGAAATATTTATCGACCAGCGGCAATTTTTCTTCGTCTGCAAGAGCCTGGTCGGTATGCTGAAACTGACGTATCTGTCGATAACAGGAATCCGCATAGGCGCGTTGTTCCAGTGACAGACGACCGTCAGTAAATGCAATCTGCAACAGACGCATGATCTCGTCAGCTTCGTTATGGCCAACCGCTTCTCCTGCCCTGATACGCTCCAGCACGTTACACAGTGACTCTATATCTGCGGTATGTTCGACCTGTATTGCCGTGTGCGCCTCGGTCGAGATCTCCGCTTCGATGACATTGCACACCAGCATAGCGTGATGCGCGGTCATCGCGCGTCCGCATTCGGTGATAATGTCAGGATGCTGCACACTGGCCTGATCACACACTCTGGCCACCGTTTCGATCACCGTGCTGGCGTAACGTGAAAGGTCATAATTCACTGAATAGGTGCCGCGACTGGCGGTGCTTTCATAATCCACACCCAGACCACCACCGACATTCAATATCTGCAGGTCAGCTCCGAGCCGGACAAACTCGCAGTAAAAGCGCGCAGCTTCGGTAATGCCGCCACGAATGGCTTCGATATCAGCAATTTGTGAGCCCATGTGTACGTGCAACAATTTAAGGCATGACAACATGCCGACATCTTTCAGATACTCAATCACGGTGATCGACTGTTCGGATGACAGCCCGAATTTGGATTTTTCTCCACCGCTGTTTTGCCATTTTCCGGTACCAACCGTAGCCAGTCGCAAACGCAAACCAAAGGTCGGCTGCACTCCCATGCGCCTGGCTTCCTCTACTAGTAAACGCACTTCAGACAGTTTTTCGACGACGATATACACCCTGTGACCCAGCAACTGGCCGATTAGAGCGCGACGAATATAATGTCTGTCTTTGTAACCATTGCAGACTACGACCTGGTTTTTGTCTTTCAAATTGGCCAGCACCGCGATTAATTCAGCCTTGCTGCCAGCTTCCAGACCAGCGTGCACGCCACCTGCGTTGATGATCTCTTCAACCACCGGCTGCTGCTGATTTACCTTGATCGGATACACCGCGGTATAGGCACCACGGTAGGCCTGTTGTGAAATCGCACTATTGAATGCAGAACATAAAGAGCGCACGCGGTGCTGCAGAATATCCAGGAACCGCACCAGCACGGGCAGCTGAAGACCCCGAGCGCGAATTTCGTTCATCAGTTCCGGTAAATCAATCGCGGGCGATCCTTCTCCGCACGGTTTCAGTGCAAGGTGGCCATTATCGAGAATCGCGGCATAGCCTTCATCCCACTGACCGATGTTATACAGCCTTGCTGCCTGCTGGGTGTCCCAGTTATTCATGTATCACTCCAGGAAGATTTCGCGTATTTTAGCCATTAAACGTCGCGATGCGCGTAGTATTTCTGATATTGTCTGGCCTG
>CAYRNH010000205.1:0-4701 GCA_964425515.1 uncultured Thiotrichaceae bacterium
CAGATGACACCACCTTTGGCGCCGCCGAAAGGAATATTCACCAGCGCACACTTCCAGGTCATCAGTTTCGCGAGTGAAACCACTTCGCCTTCGGTGACGTCCGGGTGGTAACGAATGCCGCCTTTTCCAGGACCAAAAACCCGATTGTGAATAACCCGAAAGCCGCAAAATGATTTCACACTGCCATCATCCAGCTCAACTGGAAAATGAACAATATAGGTCCGTTTCGGATTCTTCAGAAAATCAACCAGACCTCTTTTCAGGTGATCTATGTATAAGCTGGCTTTGTCAAATTGCTGTTCGCTGGTGACAACAGGATCCAGAATTTCTTCGCTCATTTTATCTCACTCTGTTTATTTTGCAGGATACTAAAAAAAATATCGAAACCTGAGTTCGATTTTCTGCTGGTTTACTTTTTCACCGAACTCGGTATTGGCGCCGCCACGCAACATCGTCAGGCGCAATCGCAGTTCAGTATTATTCACACCACTATAACTGAGTTCAGGCGTCAGGGAATAGCTCTGATCCGCTATATTTACAATACTGAATGCACCAATATTGAAATATACCAGCTGATAAGGCTCCTTGATAACCGCGCTTATATATAAATAGTCGCGGCCGGGATTGGCTTTTCCATAGCCTGCGTTACTGGCGCGCCCGGCCGGCACAAGCAACGAAGGGTCAAGCGAAAAATCACTGCCGGCCAGTTTATAAAACTGTGTCAGCTCCTGCTCGCTGTAACCAGCACCGTTGTGATAATACTCACCGATAATAGTCGTTTCATTCTCTGTCAGATAGCGAAACCCGAGCAATGACTGAATTGAATTTCGTGAACTTGTCACCAGAGAATTTGCACTATCAAGTATCGCTACCTGCTGATCGGCTATATAGGCCAGCTCGCCGTGCAGTTCAAAACTACTGGATACATTGCCGGAGAAATCCATTCCATACTTCGCGCTCTGACTGCCTTTGGCAAGCATCATAAAATCAAGATCAATATCACGATACAGCAGATACAACTTTGCTGCATAATTGGTATCTTCTTTATTTGAATAATCATTGTTAATATCTTTTGTAACCGGCAGGATGACCGGCGTGATCGCCAGCGTTTTCAGATCGCCATCCAGGCTGCGAACATAATCCGCATCCAGCATCACATAACCTTCGCGGCTCAGGTCCGGGTCGTTCGGATCTTTTTTTCGTTCGACAAAACCGACCGGGTTCCAGGCATAGCCCTTGCCCCACTTCTGTACTCGCTTACCTATATCAATCGTCAGGTTTTTAAAATGATTGTCGGAATAATACACCTCATGGAATACTGACTGGGTCTGGTAACCAAAAGTATCCATGTTCTGCGCCTGTGCCAGATAGCGCGCCTGAAGCCGACTTTCAGTAAAGCGGTATACGCCTTCGAGCTGAATGGTGGCCTGACGTTGCAGCAGAGTATCCGGCTGGCCGAGATCAAATGTCTGCAGATTATACAGCGCACTGTCAGTATCCAGCGATGAACGACTGGTAAGCGCTTCCAGGTAGCCGTTTAATTCATACCGGGGCTTTTCATAATTCGAAATGTCAAAATTGAATTCTTCAGACTGCGCACCGAGCGGCAGGCACAGCAGCAACACACACCACCATTTCACTTGCGAAGTTCACCAACTCTGGACATATAGTTCAGCGTGAACACTTCATCGTTGAAATTTCGCGCCTTGATACCATCAAACAACATCACGGATTTATATCCTTTGTATAAAGGACTGTCTGTTTCCAGCATGGCTGGCCGTACGATACCACCACCGAAATTCTTCACCTTGCTATAGTGCAGTGTCTTGATCAACAATCCACTGGCAGCATAAGCCTCGATGGTGAGCGGCACTTTCTGTTTCTGATCGACCCACATGACAAGCTTGTCATAGGCAACCGTTTTGTTTTTTGCCTTCAGATCAAGCCGGTACTGATTCGCTTCTTCTGTGACTTTTTCTACATTGTACTCGGCACTGTAATCCAGCCGTAACAGATCAGAGTTGTTGAACACACCACCAATAACGGATTGCAGGCTGGTAATGCGGAGCGGCTTACCCACGTTGGGTATATACAGCCACATATTCTCGCCCTGCCGCAAACTGGTTCGGCCTTTTTCGGATGGCGGATCGAGAAAAAGCGCAACCACGTTGTCCTTGCCTTTTTTTACCGTATACAACACGAATTCCTTACGCTTGCCATCGGGTTCAATATTGATCAGCTTGCGATACATCTCGTACGACTCAGGCTGCAGACGCCGGTCGACATCCTTCAGCAATGCTGTTCCGTCAACGGCCAGGCATGGCAGGACATAAAACATCAAACATAAACCAAAGATAATATTTTTCACTTTAATGCTCCTACACATGCCGCAAGGCATCAATGGGGTTCATGCGAGATGCTTTCCAGGCGGGTTGCAGGCTGGCCAGCACCGCGACCACCACGACCATGATGGACGCAAATGCAATATCTCCGATCGAAATAAGCGGGTGCAGCGTCAGGTCTGCCTGACGACCAAATGAAAACGTCAGTTCGGCGTGCTGCAGCACAAAGATGATCAGCACACTGATCACGGTACCCAGAATGGCACCGAGCAGACCCAGCAAAAAACCTTCCATCACAAACAGCTTTAAAATATTGGAAGGCAGCGTTCCCATCGCAGCGATAGTGCCAATTTCACGAATACGCTCGTACACCGCCATGATCATTACATTCATCACGCTGATCAGCACGATGGCGACCAGCATAATTTTAATAAACAGGGTCATCATATCGATCATGTTGGCAATGCTGGAAAACGGTGACAGCTTCGTCCAGTCATGAATTTCGAAGACAGGTTTACCCTGCTGATTGGTCAGCTTGCCAAGGCTGTTTTGTAACTGGTGCATTGTCTGGGCGAGCGCTTTAGGCTGTTTCAGGCGCACCGCAATTTCACTGATTTCACCATCACTGATGCGCAACAACTCACGGGCATCATCGATATGCATATAGCCGTCGCGCCCACCCGGGCCGGAAATACCTTCGAGCACACCCTGAACGGTAAAATTAATACCGTTCACCGAACCGTCCTTGTTGGTCGCGACCAGCACCACGGAATCACCCGGACCCACCTTGAGTCCTTTGGCAATCAGTTCCGGGATTAATATTTTACCTCGTTCAACCAGAGTGCTCGAATCACCCGCAATGATCCGCTTGATGAGCTCGGGACAGGTCTTCATTTCTTTTTCGGGATCGACACCATTCAGACGTATGCTTGTGGTTTGCGCAAAGTTACTGAGCATCGCACCCAGCTTGATTCTGGGCGACCATGCTTCAACATTATTCATGGACGAAAGTGTATCCTCTGCCTTTTTGACCATGGCTGGTTTCATGTTCATGGTCAAAGGCAAACTGTCGATCGAAGACACATAGCCCTTTTTATGTATCTGCAAATGGCCCAGCATCGAATCGGTAATCTGCCCCACCATCATGGCCTTGAACGATCCTGAAGTACTGACAAACAGCAGCATTGCGACCACACCAATGGTGATCAGTAGCGTTGTCAGCACTGTGCGACGACGATAGCGCAACAGGTTGCGTGCAGCAATTTTGATTACCTTGTTCATGCCTGCAGTCCTTTGGTCTGGTTAATCTTACCGTCCTCAATGGTATAAATAATTTCGGCCGCATCCATGATTTTGTTATCGTGCGTAGAAAAAATAAATGTAGTGTCGTATTCATCGCGCATTTTTTTCATCAGGTCAATAATGCGAAATGCAGTCGTGTGATCAAGGTTGGCCGTCGGCTCATCTGCCAGTATCAGTTTTGCGTGCGTAACCAGTGCGCGTGCAATGGCGACACGCTGCTTCTGCCCGCCAGATAACTGATCGGGATATTTGTCGGCCTGATTGCTTATATCAACCGCATCCATCAGTTCCTGAACTCTTTGTTTGCGCTGTCCTGCTTCCCAGTTCTGCACCATCAACAACGGGTATTCAATGTTCTCAGCCACGGTCAGTACCGGGATCAGGTTGAAATCCTGGAAGATAAAGCCAACATGCTGACCGCGAAATATCGCAGCATTGTTTCTGTCCAGCTCACCAACCTCGGTGTCATACACCTTGAGACTTCCAGACGTCGGCCGGTCCAGGCAGCCGATCATGTTCAGCAGGGTGCTTTTACCACTGCCCGAAGGGCCTATGAAGGAAACGAACGATGCCGGCTCAATAACAAAATCAGCCGCCTTGATCGCAGGCACGGCGACCTCGCCCATCTGATAAGTTTTTTCTACCTGCTTGGCTATGACCAGGCTCATAATTGATCGACCGTCTATGTTGAAATACGAGGCAAAAATGTAGCACGCACCTCACAATACATCACCCGACATGAATCAACAAACATCAAAAATCCGGCAATGCCCGTTACAGACTGCGGTACTGGCGCACACCATTGCCTGAACATACTATATACGCTCAGCGGCCAGTAAAAGGAATGTCTGCGCCCATCCAGCTCAACTGGAAAATTAACCACACAGGTGTGCTTCGCCCCCCCAAAATGCATGGATACTGGAAATTTAGGGCTAAACTGGAATATCATCTCGTTCTGAATGCTCTAATATGCACATCAGAACTGAAGCAGCGGTATGACTATGACCGAACCTATGACAAAACCTGTTGAAACTGGCACCCGTAAGATCATCGATGG
>CAYRNH010000206.1:0-4688 GCA_964425515.1 uncultured Thiotrichaceae bacterium
AATTCGCATAAGGCTTCGGCTTAATCTAAATATATTCATCTGCTGCCACCGTGTGCTGTTTCGATCAGACGATAGTGGCTATCAAAGTTTCTCTGATCTGATAGATTTGTCTCTCAGGTAATACAGTCTGTTGATGATCAGGCTTTCCATAGTGTCTGTTCCGATGTATGTTAGTGACAGACGTCAGAGCGATAATCATGGCAGACATAGCAACCACACTATCTTCAGATGCGGTACACATTGGCAGTATTGCTGAAATACATGGCCCGGTCGTCGTTATATTCTGCGAAAAGCTGCCTGCGCTGCACCGTGCACTACGCGCCGAGATCAACGGCCGAACCCGTCTGTTCGAGGTTACCCGTCACCTTGATGAACACCACCTAAGTGCGATTACTCTGGATGAAACCTCGGGCCTGTGCCGTGGTATCGATGTGTACGATACTGGCGCACCTCTGCACGTACCGGTGTCGCCCGATTGTATGGGACGCATGCTCAATATTTTTGGTGAGCCGCTGGATGATGGGCCGGCGATATCAACACAACATTATCAGAACATTCATGCTGAATCATCCAGTCTCGCAAACACTGCGGTGCTGGGCGAGGTTTTGCAAACTGGAATAAAAGTAATCGACCTGCTTTGCCCGTTTATCAAGGGCGGTAAGGTCGGTTTATTCGGTGGGGCCGGTGTGGGTAAAACAGTGCTGATCATGGAGTTCATGCATGCGGTCGCGGCATTACACAGTGGCGTCTCGGTGTTTGCCGGAGTGGGTGAGCGTATTCGTGAAGCGCATGAACTCTGGCATGAAATTCAGAAAGCCGGTGTGTTACAACAAACTTTAATGGTGTTCGGGCAAATGGATGAATCGCCCGGCGTGCGTTTTCGTGTCGGTCTGTCGGCACTGACGTATGCGGAGTATCTTCGCGACACCATGAGCAAGGACGTGCTGTTTGTTATCGATAATATTTTTCGCTTTGTTCAGGCGGGTAGCGAAATTTCCAGCCTGCTGGGACGTATGCCGGCAACGGTCGGCTATCAACCTACGCTTTCGAGCGAAGTGGCCGAAATCGAGGAGCGGATATTTTCAACAAAACAGGCCGCCATCACTTCAGTCCAGGCAGTGTACGTGCCTGCCGATGACATGTCTGACCCTGCGGTCAGCACTATTCTCAGCCATCTGGATACCTCCGTGATACTGTCAAGGTCGCAGGCCGGCAAAGGCTTCTACCCAGCGGTCGAGCCACTTGAATCGAGCAGCAAGCTGATGGACAGACATATACTGGGTGCGCGCCATTACAATATCGCAGAAGGCGTCAGGGAACATCTTGCTCGCTATAAAGAGCTGGAAGATATTATCACCATGCTGGGAATCGAAGAGCTGTCAGAACATGATCGACGCATCGTGCAGCGGGCGCGCAGGTTGCAGCGTTATCTGACACAGCCGATGTGGGTGACTGCCATGCATACCGGCATTCAGGGTGTTTCGGTGCCGCTGGAGCAGACTTTGACTGATTGCGATGCGTTCATCACCGGGAAATACGATGAGCTGACAGAAGATCAGTGTTATATGCGCGGTACCATGGAGTAAAGCTGTGAAAACTTTTTCGCTCTCATTATTTGATACAGCGCATACGCAAACCATTGCTGATGTTGTATCGTTTAGCGGTGAGGACAGTAGCGGCCGCTTTGGAATTCTTGCCGAACGAGAACGCCTGATTACCTGCCTGGCTTTCGGCATGGCGAGAATACATACGCTGTCTGGACAGGTGCTATTTATCGCGATGCCGGGAGGCGTGCTTTATTTTACGAAGAATAACCTGACGATTAGTACCCGGCACTTTGTGGTGAGCGACGATTTTGAACAGATCCAGAAGATTTTACAGCAGGAAATTCTGAACGAAGAAGTACAACTGCAAAAGCTGAAACAAAGTTTTCACAGTATGGAAACTGAATTAATGAAACGCCTGTTGCAAACAGGGCAATCGCTATGACGAATTCCAGCGCTGACGAGAAACTCCGCAAAAGACTCAAGCTACAAATCATGCGGATGAAAAAAGCAGACAATGAGCGTGATACGCTTATGTCCCAGACAATTTATATCGGAACGCTGGGCTTGCTGTTTATCCTGCCGGTGATCGGTGGTGTTTATGTCGGGCTCTGGCTTGATGAAATGAGTGCAGAGTATTCGTCTCGCTGGACACTGGGCCTATTGTTTGCTGGCCTGGTGATCGGTGTGCTCAATGTGTATTTGTTTATCAGGAATCAGCCATGAGTCATAAGGGTCTGGCTATTGACACGGTTTTTAGTCTGGGTTCGATCGGCGTCAGTACGACTGTGGTCACGACCTGGTTAATTATGGCTGTGTTGGCGCTACTCTCAATCATGATTAGTGCGCGTCTGAAAGCAACGCCTGGTCGAATACAGACAGTCGTTGAAGGTGCGGTCAGCGCGATTAATGATGCGGTGCAAACCGCTGCTCCCGGCCATGCGCGACAGATCATGCCGTTCATAGGCAGCATCTGGATTTATCTGATAATAGCTAACCTGATCGGACTTGTGCCCGGTATGCATTCACCGACGCGTGATCTTTCTGCGACTGCCGCACTGGCTATTCTGGTGTTTCTGTCTGTACACTGGTTTGGTATACGCTCACAGGGGCTGAAAAGTTATCTAAGACACTATCTGATGCCGTCACCGATACTTCTGCCGTTTCATATCATTAGTGAACTGACTCGCACGGTTGCGCTTGCCATCCGGCTGTTCGGTAATATGATGAGCCTGGAAATGGCAGCGATGTTAATTCTGCTGGTGGCCGGTCTTTTCGCACCGATACCGATTTTAATGCTACATATTATCGAGGCGCTGGTGCAGGCCTATATATTTGGTATGCTGGCCCTGATCTATGTTGCCGGTGGCCTGCAATTACAAGAATCCAGACAACAAAAAGAAAATTAGGAGATATCTGTATGCCTGACATAACCTGGTTTACCCTGGGCTCGACCATCGCCGCAACGCTTGCTGTTGCAATCGGGGTGATGTTTCCTGCGCTGGCCATGGGCCGCGCAATCGCTAGCGCGCTGGATGCGATTGCACGACAGCCTGAAGCTGAACGTTCAATTATGCGCACCTTGTTCATCGGTCTGGCAATGGTCGAATCACTTGCGATCTATGTGCTAGTGATTGTGCTGATCGTGCTGTTCCGTAATCCATTACTTGAATTTGTTCTGAAATAGCATGCACATGCATCCAGCGATTGGCATCCTCCGCTTTGAGGAGAAATAACAGTGGAATTCAACTGGACGACGTTTGTTTTCGAAATAGCTAATTTTGTGATCCTGGTCTGGATTCTGATGCGCTTTCTGTATAAGCCCGTGCTCAATGTGATCGAACAACGTCAGGCAGGTATCAATGAAAAGCTGCAACAGGCCGAAGATTTAAAATCGCAGGGTGATGTGTTGTTGACTAGTTATAACAATCGCCTTTCTGACTGGGAGAAAGAAAAGCAGGCAGCTAAACAAATACTGGATCAGGATATCCAGCAGGAACGTGCGGTACGCATACAGCAACTGAAAGAGGAGCTGGAATCAGAACGCGAGAAGGCTGCGGTAGTCGAGCAACGCAAACAAACAGAACTCCAACAACAGGCTGAAAGCGCTGCCATCTTCATGGCGACACGCTTTGCTGCAAAGGTATTTGCGGATTTATCGGGCCCGGAGGTTGAAAGCCGTCTGATCAAATTGTTTATGGAACAACTTCAGGCTCTGCCGGAGCAGCGCAAACTCGCGATACAGTCTGGCAGTGGTGAAGAAATTGACGTTATTGACATCGACACCGCCTATCCGGTCAATCCGTCTGACAGACGCGAACTGGAAACAGCGTTACGCCAGATTACCGGTGAGGACATTTCCTTCAAGTATAACCAGACACCTGATCTGATCGCAGGCCTGAAAGTTATCATCGGCGCCTTTGTGTTACAGGCTAATTTGAAAGATGAGCTCAACGAGTTTGCACGCTTTTCCCATGACAACAGCGCTCACTGAGTCTGCACTTAGCCCGCTGCACCAGCTGGATCAATGGCTGGACGAATATCAGCAGACCTTGCGCGTGTCCGAACAGGGGGTCGTCCTGTCTGTCGGTGACGGTATCGTCTGGGTATCCGGGCTGCCCAGCGCTGGCATTGATGATGTGCTGCTTTTTTCAGAGGGCAGTCATGGCTTTATTTTCGATCTGTCACCCGATGCGGCCGGCGTGATCCTGTTGAGTGTGACTGATGATCTGGTCGCAGGCACGCGCGCAAATATATTGAGTCGTTCTTTGAGTATTGCAACTGGCGACGCCTTGCTGGGTCGTGTCATCGACCCGCTTGGTGTTGTGCTTGATGGTGGCACACAACCGCAAACAAGTGCTCATCAGCCACTGGAACAGTCCTCGCCTGCAATAACCGCGCGTGATTTTGTGCACGAGCCACTGTACACAGGTATAAAAATTATTGACTCACTAATACCGGTGGGCAAAGGGCAACGGCAACTGATCATCGGTGATGAAGGTCTGGGGCGAAGTGCGATTGCGATCGATGCAGTCATCAATCAGCGTGGGCGTAATGTGAACTGTGTCTACGTGCTGATTGGCCAGAAGCGTTCAATGGTGATTTCAACTATTGAATCGCTGCGTGCGCACGGTGCGCTGGAAT
>CAYRNH010000207.1:0-4686 GCA_964425515.1 uncultured Thiotrichaceae bacterium
GGTGTACGCCATATTCGGCAAGAAATCAGGAAAAAGCACCATAAACGGACATAAATACAGGACTAGTGGTAGCGAAATGCGACACAGTTCAAATACTACATTGCTTGCTAAAACATGCTTAAAGCCTTCGAAAAAAAGCCCGGCAGTGCCGGGCTTTTTTAATCAGAACCTGTGTAAATTATTACTCGATTAACAAAAAGTTACACGCGCTGTCACAAGGTCACGATACGATATCAGTGGAGGCATGATTATCTTGAGCATCTTTTAATCTGTGCCCATGCTTTCGATAGAACCACTTAATACTCAAGGGTGGAATAATGGTGGTCAATACAATTACGATGACCAGGCTCGCGTGTACTTCGTTATTCAAAATTCCACTCAAACGTCCCAGCTCGGCAAAAATCAGGCCGACTTCACCTCTGGGAATCATCGACATACCTACCATCAAACGCGTTGCCCAGCTTTCACGAATAAAGAGTGCGCCCAGCAGCTTTCCCGCGAATGCGGACACGAGTAGTACGATAGAAAATTCCCAGACATGAGGAGATGTCCAGTTAATCTCTCGAAAGTTAATTGACAGACCGACGACCACAAAAAATATAGGTGTGAATAAACTGATAATCGGTCGCATCTGGTGCTCGATTAAATTTGAAAAGCTTTCGTCAGTATGCAGCGCCAGCCCCAGAGGCAAAAAGAAGCGACGCGACAATGCGATTCCTGCTGCAAACCCACCGAGCATTTCCGGAGCACCCATAGCATGCGCTAACCAGGCAAAAAACAGCACAAGTGAAATGATGGTTGTTGGCAGCAGACCCGGTAATTCACTGATCGCATCAAAACGCTTTATCCCAATAGAAATGAGTTTAGCCATCACTGGCGCCAGGATAAAAAAGATGGTGACAAAAATAAAAACCTTGCTCGAGTTGACCAGGCTGATCTCACCCTCGACAGAAAACTCGTATAATACCGAAAGCAACATCACACCAAGCAAATCGTCGAGCACTGCCGCGCCTATCACAATCTGTCCTTCGTGCGAGTGACTGATCTTAAGCTCGGTGAGCACCCGAACAGTGATACCGATACTCGTCGCTGTCAGCGTGCCACCGATAAACAGCGACTCCAGCAGCAACATGTGAAACATCCAGTAGGCGACTGAAAATCCAAGCAGCATGGGCGCGACAAAACCAACGATGGCGACCAGAGTGGATTTTTTTCCGGTATAAAGCAGGCGTTTGATGTCGGTACCCAGCCCAACTTCGAACAGCAAAAGAATAATACCGACTTCAGCTAAAAACCTGAAAGCATCGATCGGCTCTATCCAGCCGAAAATGCTTGGCCCAATTAAAACACCTGCAAATAACTCACCGATTACTGATGGCGCTTTCAGACGCATAGCGATTTCGGCGAATACTCTCGCCGTCAGCACGATGATGAGCAGGTCAAGGATAAATCTGTGAGCTTCCATCGATGTCCTTCAGATTAATCTGGTTTCATCTGTCATCTAAAGATTCCGTCTATTAACAAATCCTGGGCAACGGATCATCCTCGAGCTCTTCGAGAATGCGCTCACCGCCGATGGGTGTATGTAGAACCACCCGAGTTTGTTCGAAATCGACGCGGCCGATGACTGATGCGTCAGCACCCTGCTCCATGGACCTCCATACTGCAACCAGCGCTTCAGCCTGGGTGTGATCAATAACGGCAACAATCCTGCCTTCACATGCCAGATACAAGGGATCGTAACCGAGCATCTCGCACACCGAATTCACAGCATCGCGGACCGGGATGTGGTTCTGTTGTAAAACAACACCTGCATTTGTTACATGCGAAATTTCGCTGCACACGGTGGCCAGGCCACCGCGCGTAGGATCGCGCATAAAATGCAAACCATCAAACTGCAGTGCTGCCTGAGCCAGTGCAAGCACACTACCCGCATCAGACTGAACATCGCCACTCAGACCAAAGGCCTCGCGCGCCAGCATCACCGCAGTACCGTGATCACCCACGGAACCACTGACAACAATGGCGTCGCCGTTCTGAATGTTCTTCATATCCATGGCTCGGCCGGTGCGCACCCCTATCCCTGTGGTTGCCAGGTATATCCCGCCGCCTTCACCACGGCGCAATACCTTGGTATCACCTGCGACGACTTTGACGCCAATGGCTTTTGCTGCTGCCGCAAGACTGGCAATCAAACGGTCGAGTAATTCGATTTCCAGGCCCTCTTCGATAAAGGCATTCAGACTGAGATATTTCGGGATTGCACCGGCAACAGCAAGATCATTGGTAGTCCCGTGCACCGCAAGAGAGCCAATATCCCCCCCCGGAAATTCAAGCGGTTGCACAGTAAAACCGTCGGTTGTAAATACGACTTCACCTTCGCCCAGTAATATCGGCACCGCATCGGCGTGTACATCAAGAGCATCATTCGCCAGATGATGCGCAAACACATCCTCAATCAGTTCGCGCATATAACGGCCACCATTACCGTGCGCCAGTGCAATATGGCTGTCGAGTCTCGATTTTTTACCCACTATGTGTTCTCGTATAATTGTGTGCCAGCAAAATCAATAATCTGGCCAAAACTGATGCCGGCGTCATTCACCGGTATTCGTTCTGGCAAATACACCTGAAAGTCATTTTTCTGCAGCAAACCAGTGACCTGTTCGCTCAGCAAACGATTCTGAAACACACCGCCGGATAAACCAATCACATTGACTCCGCTGTCTTCGCGTATGCGTTCTGCCTGCGCAAGCAGGCTCGCCGTCAGCGAACTGTGAAAACAGCCTGCACGCTGCGCGACCGATTTTGTTTCATCCTGCAACATGGCGAGCAAGACCTGCCAGTCCACACTATAGCAGCCATCGTGTTCGGATAATTCGAGTTCTATTGCAGGTACCCGAGGATCCGCGATCGCTTCCAGCCGCATCGGACCCTGACCTTCAAAGCTGGCCTCTCGACACAGCCCGGTAAGTGCCGCGGCAGCATCGAATAATCGTCCCACCGCTGTTGTCTGTGGTGCGTTTTTCCCCTGCTGCCAGAACGAAAGCAATAATGGCGATTGTGCCTCATCTAATGAGCACTCTATATTACTTTCCCAGCACAATGCGGCCGCACTGCGCCAGGGCTCTCTGCCAGCACGTTCGCCGCCGGGTAATTTAAACGAACGAAAGTGTGCCGCTCGTTTCCAGTCCCCCGCTCTGCCCAGCAAGGCTTCACCACCCCATAGGCTTTGATCTGGCCCAAGTCCAACACCATCCCAGGTGAACACCAGCATACGTTCAAGATCATTGATCGCGCCCTGCGCTTCGTACCAGGCCACCGCCGCATGCGCATGATGATGATATACAGCATGCACCGACAAAGGCTGTTGTCGTGCCCAGCGCGTCGAACTGTAACCGCTATGCGCATCACACAGAATCATCTCTGCCCGAACCTGATAGATCGCCTGCAGGTCTGCGATACAGTTCTCGAATGTCTGCAAACTTCGTTTAGTACTCATCTCACCAATATGCGGTGATATCACCACGCGATTATTCCAGCCGAGTGCAATCGTGTTTTTCATATGACAGCCAACCGCGAGTACCGGCGTGGGCAATTCAAATGGCAGCTCAATTTCCAGTGGCGACGTCCCTCTCCCCAGTCGTAGTGGCTGCGGCTTTTGATCAATAACACGGAATACCGAATCATCTGCCGGGCGAACGATGCTACGATTGTGATGCAGATAGGCCTGGGCCACGTGTTGCAAACGCTGTTCGACTTCCACATTGTCAGTGAGCACAGGTTCACCACTGATATTGGCCGAGGTTGCTATCAGGGGCGCTGCAAAATCACTTAATAACAAATGATGCAGAGGGCTGTAAGGTAACATGATCCCGAGCGTATCCATACCGGCTGCAATATGTTGTGAAAGTTGATCAGATTTATCCTGTGCAGTTTTTTTTCTGGCAAGCACAATCGGTCTGCTCGCTGATTGCAGCAACTCAATTTCTGTGGCGGATAGTTCAACATGATTATTGATATCGCCATTATGCATCGCCGCTTCGGGAAACATAATCGCCAGCGGTTTATCAGGTCTGGGCTTTAACTCTCGCAGACGTAATATCGCTGCATCATTACGCGCATCGCAGATCAGATGATAACCACCGATGCCTTTGATGGCGATGATCTTGCCCGCGCGCAATCCTGCGATGCAGGCCTGTAGCGCGGCTTCGTTACCGGTGATCTCGGCACCGCTTTCATCTTTATAAGTTAATGCCGGGCCACACACTTCGCAGGCCACCGGTTCCGCATGATAACGCCGACTGGATACATCCGAATATTCTGCCGCGCAGTCGGCGCAGAGTTTGAATTCTGCCATGCTGGTGTTCACCCTGTCATAGGGCAAGGATTCGATCAGCGTGTAACGCGGGCCGCACTGTGTGCAGTTGATAAATGGATAACGGTAGCGTCGGTTGTCCGGATCATTGAGTTCGGCCTTGCATTCGTCACAAAGGCACAGATCAACCGGCAGATGAATATCTGCATCGCGTTCGACCTGGCTGTCGAGAATTTTGAATACATGGGTTTCCAGTACTTCGGTATCAGTACTGCTTTCGATGCAGGGTTTTGAAATCGAAGGGGCCTGGGCGACTAAACTGGTTTCAAATTTATCTAGCTGGCTGTTCGCGCCCTGAACATGAATCT